>JAGQWA010000013.1 GCA_020437725.1 Bacteroidota bacterium
AAGCAGATTACGAAATGGCGCATCATTATTTAAGCGCATCAGTCGATTTAACCGACACCTTGCATAGTAGAGAGAAAAATGCATTTAAGCAGGCCATTGAATCAAGATATGCTTTTAGCAAAAGAGTCATTCGAGATTCAATGGCAAATGTTGAAATTCAGCTAAAGAAAGACGCCCAAATAGCTAAGGAGCAGGCCTTAGTTAAACAACGCACAACCGTAAGCTATGCGGCCGTGAGCAGTTCTGTTTTGCTGCTACTTCTGGCAGCTTCCATCTTTCAATCAAGAAAGAAAACCCAAAAGCAAAAAATAGCCATTGAAAAACGCAACACCCAAATAGAATGGCTGCTTAAGGAAATTCACCATAGGGTTAAAAACAATATGCAAATCGTTTCTAGCTTAATGAGCATACAGAGCAGAAGCTTAAAAGATGAACAATCTAAACAAGTAATTCGCGAAAGCCAAAACCGCATAAAAAGCATGAGCTTGGTACACGAAAGCTTATACCAAGCCGAAGACCTTTCGCAAGTAGAAATTGGACCCTTTATTCAAAAAATTGCCCGAAGTGTGCAACAATCCTTACAAGCCAAAGACCAGAACATTCAACTCAAGTTAGAAACAGACCAAGTAGAGTTAAATGCTGAGCAAGCCGTGCCAGTAGGTATTATAATAAATGAACTGGCAAGCAATGCATACAAACATGCCTTTGCCGGTAGAGAAGATGGTGAATTGCGAGTAGCCTTTAAACAAGAAGGCCAATTTTATAAGCTCGAAGTAGGGGATGATGGACCAGCTTTACCAGAAGGTTTTAATGTGAGTTACAATGGAGATTCAATAGGAATGGCCTTGGTGCAAAGTTTGGCAGAAGAACAGTTGGGCGGGAGTTTTATTATAAGTCAGGGTTCAACTTATAAATTCAGCGTATTATTTAATAAGCCAAAGGCAGCTTAATTATTAGAGTATAAAAAGTGGTGAATAATGAGAATTTTCAGCATCTTTAAACTTGAACAAAAGTGCTTAAAGGGGCTCTATTGCTGTTCAGGTATAATAAAATGTTGTTTAGTAGTAAAATTAGGCTGTTGGCTAGTAAATGAAATAGATTAAACAGAAATGAAATGAAGCAGAGCATTAATATTTTAGTGGTAGAAGACGAAATTGTAATTGCCCAAGACATAAGGTTCGCCTTAGAAGATGTTGGATACACCGTATTAGGAATAGCCAGAGATTATGATGGAGCCATAAAAGCCTTCGATTACGAACTGCCCGATTTGCTTTTACTAGATATTACTTTAAAGGGAGACAAAACAGGTATCGATGTTGCTAGCTATGTAAGAGAAAACTTCGAAGTACCTTTTATTTTCATAACATCTCATGCTAACAGATCAACCCTTGAGCAAGCTAAAGCAACTAGACCAAATGGCTATTTGGTAAAACCTTTTAACCAAGATGATTTGTACACTTCTATTGAGGTAGCACTATACAATTTCAACGAATCTAAGGTTGCCCAAACCGAATCTATTGCTAAAGCACAGCCTTTTAAAGACAGTATGTTCATCAAATCATCAGGAGTTTTTCAACGTTTAAGGTATGATGATATTCTATATTTAGAAGCTGATGGTGTTTACACAAATATTTATGCTAATAATGGCAAACGATATGCTGAAAGACAGATTTTATTAGAGTTTGAAAAACAATTGGATGATAGTAAGTTTATGCGAGTGCACAGGTCTTATATCATTAATCTTGAAAAACTTGACAGCCTAAAACAAGATCAGGTAATAATTGGAGAGCATCAAGTACCATTAGGCAGAACACACAAAGAAAAACTGATGAAAAACATTCAATAAGGGTTCATTGCCTATAAAATGGCGTTTGTTTACAATTGTTTGCCGTTTATTACAGTGGGCTTTATACAGGTATAATACAGGGTAGTTTGGTGCAAGAATGCTAAAAGAACACATTCTATAATAAAACAAACCCATTTTGAAGAATGTATTAATAGCCAATGCCAACAAACAGTCAATTGAAAATCTTAAAACCATACTTGAGCACGATGGCTTTGTGGTGCAATATGCGTTTGGAAGTTTTTCCCAAATGTTGGCCATATTAGATAAGAGTCTAATAGAAATTTTAATTGTTGACCAAACTTTGCTTTCAGACCAATTGGCCTCTTCTTTCATTATAGATTTAAGAAAGAATTTTAACCTGCCAATTGTTGTAACAGGAAGTGAAAATGATAGCGCTTCTATGGAACGAATTGTTGCTCTACAACCCCATGGCTATATTGCTAAGCCATTTAAACTAGGCGCTGTGAGATTGGCCATAGATTTAGCATTGGTAAAATTTAAAGAAAGCGGATATCACAATTATCCAAATCGATTTTTTAAAGATAGTTTTTTTGTTAAATCGGGCCATGCTTTTGTAAGAGTAAGGTTTGAAGATATACTGTATCTAGAAGCAGACTCTGGGTACACTGTTGTGCATACAATGCATAAAAAAATAATAGACCGGCGATTGTTGGTTGAATTTGAAAATGAATTGAGTCCTGAGAAATTTCTGCGCATACACAGAAGTTTTATTGTTAGTGTTAAGTATGTAGATGTTTTAAAGGGAAACGAAATATCAATTAATGGAGAAACCCTTCCAATTGGCAGAACATATAAGCAAGGTATAATGCAATTGATTGAAAAGAATTAATTGTCTATTGGATTAGTTGTTTTCTTAGGTGACTTGAAATTTAGACTCACTTTTTAGAGACAGCCCTTGTTTCAAATACAGGTTAGAAATAACTTTTTCTAAAATGAATATCTCTTTTTAAAGTGTTTAAAACTAAATTCATTCATTTTATTAGCGTAACACTCCCGGTCCAAGTAAACGCACCAGAACTAAAAATGTAAATAAACACTTGGGCTTTTTGAACATTCTCATCGTTTCTAAATTCATTGAAAGTGCCATCCCACTTTGGCTGTAAGCCACTAGTTGAGAATACACGTTCGCCCCATCTGTTGTAAATGTCTAATTGCATTTCGCCGTGGCAAGTGTGGTTGTAGCCTTTCATCATAAACTCATCATTAAGCCCGTCGTTATTTGGGCTAAAGGCATTTGGAATATACACATGGCGTAAGTCACTCGGAATATTGATCTCACTCAATAGAGAATCTTTACATCCATTGGTATTCATGGCCACTATTTTTAACGCGTAAATACCGGTGTCTTTAAAGGTTTTGGTCACTGTTTCATCATTTGTGGTGCGATACAACTCGTTGTTCAAATACCAATGCACACTGTCGGTATAGGTAGAAAGGGATTGCAGTTCAATTCTTCTCTCGCAAGCATAAATAGTAGAATCAATTTCAATTTTAGGAGCGGGTAAGTTTTTGAAGGTGTATGATTTAGAGCTGCTGCAACCGTATTGATTCGTGCTCACCAATTCAACCACATAATGACCAATAGAGTCGGTTTTTAGTTCAAAATCTTTGCTAACAAAGCTGTCGTTTTGATTCAAGTACCAAACATGCTGCGCATCTAATGGGGTAGTAGTATTGGTAAACATTACCTGCATATTGCTGTCGCAGGCAAAGGAGTCTGAAATTGTAAAATCGCTAATTGGGGGCGCATTCACCAAAATGTTGAAGGTGGTGCTGTCTATGCAGCCATCTTTAGAAGTGGCCAAGTATTTTACCTGGTAACGACCGGCGTTTTGGTACAAATAGCTGGGGCTTTGAGTGCTAATTAAACCGGCATTTGGCTCAAAATACCATTTATGGCCTGCTACGTTACTGCTATTGTTTTCAATTTGGGCGGTGAAGGGTGCACAACCAACATCGGCAATAGGATTAAGCGCAATTGTTGGCTTTGGATATATGGTAATGGTTTTGGAAATAGAATCGGTGCATTGGTACACATCGTTGGCCTTGGCAATCATGGTCACATCAATGCCGCCGGCACTATCAATTGTAAAACTGGCACTTTGGCCATTTGCAGTTTGGTTAAGAATTCGCCAGTTAATTTCTGCCAAACTACTGCTACTGGTATTCTCCAAGTTTATGAGATCTCCTTGGCAGTAAGTACCACTTTCTGATGCAAAATCGAGTCCATCAACCCCGTAAATGCGAAAGGTCGATGTAAAAGTATCGCGGCTGCATCCATCGTCTAAAAACTGGGTAACTGTATAAACACCTGGTGTGGTAAAAATGTGGTTTACCGTATCCAAGTTTCCATAGGTTCCACCATCACCAGTTGTCCATGCTCGTGTAGCTCCACCCACATGGTGGTCTACAATTTCAACGCTCAAAGGGGCACAGCCTTCGTGAACATTGGCATCAAAAAAGCCTTCTACACTTTTGGGTTTAACCCGTATGTCGGTCCAGCCGCTGTCTATGCCACAATCATTGGCTATTATGAGGCTTATGTTGAAGGTTTGAACGGTACTATCGGTATAATACGTATGTTGCTGAATAGAGTCAAGCGAGTAGCCTGAGTGGCCATCTCCGTAATACCAAAAAAGAGAGTCGGGGCTGCCAATGGAGCGATTTCTAATAGATACAGTAAACGGTGTACAGCCCACATTAGGTTCGGCATACACAAAGGCTCTTGGTGGAGGCAAAACACCAACTGAATCAGTAAAAGTATCGGTAGCGCAATAGTTGGTGGCTAATTGCACAATGGTGTAATAAAGGGTTGCATTGGGCTTGGCAGCATAAAGCTGATCAGGAACCGAATCAGCATTTAGAACGGTTCCGTTTCCTAGATTCCAAGAGTAACTAGTGTATTTTCCATTTCCAACATTGGTAATATTCACGGGTAACGGTCCGCAGCCCAAAACCGTGTCGGTAACAAATTTTGCTTCAGGTGCTTTCAGCGCTTCAATGCGCTGCTTAATGGTATCGGCGCAACCATTGCCCGAATAGGCCCTAATTTCTATTTCATAAAAGCCTGAATCAGCATATTGATGGCTTACAGACTTGCCATTTGAGACCGTGCCATTTCCAAAATTCCACCAAATACTATCACCTAGGGTGTTTTCAAAAGTGTCAAGTTGCCCCACACAATAAATACTATCTAGTTGAGTGGTGATTTTTGGGACTTGTTTAACCGAAATAGTGAGGGTGTCATGGTTTACACATCCCGTCATAGCATCGGTTGTGCTAAAAATTATGTTGTAATTTCCAGTATCGTTTTGGTTAGGGTAGAAAGTGCCCAAGGAGTTATTAATTATTCCTTTACCAGAAAAAGTACCACTGTACGCAACACTGTTTGACAGTGTAATTAAAGAGTCGCTTTCGCAGGCAGTAAACTGTTTTTTATGCGAAAAGGAAAGTGGTGGTAAAACTTTCATGAAGAGACTGTCTTGTGCTAAACAAGTACCTGTTCCTGTGCTGTAAACTAGATAATGAACTCCAGTACCCGCATCAATGGCCGAAAAGGTATTGCCATTAACGCCATTCCCTGTCCAAGTGCCACCGGTTGGGCTGGCATTTAAGGTTTTGTTGCTAACGCTAAAACACACCGAATCAAAAGCCAGCACATTCGGTTTCGTGGTTGATTGCACCCTAATTTCGATAGAGTCGTTGTTGGCGCAACCGTTACCATCATCAAAAGTGTAATAGGCTTTGTAAGCGCCAACTCCAGCTTTTGCGGCCTGGAAAACACCGCTAGAATCCAATAAGGTGCCTAGCCAAAAGCCATTAGCAGGCAAAGCGGCCAACAAAACCGTATCGGCTTGGTCGCATACCAATGTGTCGCTGATGTTGATCACTGGCTGCGCATTCTTTTTAACTAGTAGGGTATCGGTATTAAGGCATTTTGTAGTAGGATGCTCGTAATAGTACAGAATGGGTGTGTTGGTGTAGGTCAGTTTAGCAACATCAATTTTCCCTGCTGTTGAATCGGAAATGGCAGTTCCGGTAAACCAACCCCCTGTTGGGTTTTGTTGGTTAAGCGAAACAGTTTTCAGTGCTTCGCAAAAACTGGTGTCGTTGCCGGCAAATACAACCGGTAAGGGATTCACGGTAATTGTAACCGTATCGTAACTGGCGCAAACACCGCCACTGTAAGTGTATAAAACGCGGTTCACTCCCAAATTGGCGCTGTCAATAAGAAAGCTGTCGTTAAAGACACCTGTGCCCGACCATCTTCCGCCAGTAGGTTTTGCGCTTAGTTGCACATAACCACCTGCATTGCAAACCGCCGTATCGGTCCTGGCCAAGGCATTTTGCAGTTTAGTGACTGAAATGGACAAGGTATCAGTATTGCTGCATTGGGTGCTGCTTTCTTGGTAGTTGTAAAAAACGTTGTAGTTACCCACTCCGGCATTTTTTGCATTAAACACACCAGTACTGCTTATGTGGGTATTGCCGCTCCAAGTGCCACCACTAGGATTTCCACGCAACTGCAAGGTTGTAAACGCATCGCAAATACTCGTGTCGTTTCCGGCATAAACACTAGGTGGTAAATGAACACGCATTTTTAAAGAATCCAAATTGCTACAACCAGTACTTGGCAATGTGTAGTGATACAGCAGCGTGTGTAGTCCCGTATCGCTACTACTTGGATTGAATCTGCCTTTGATACTGTCTGTTATTCCTTTTCCTTTCCAATAACCACCACTAAAGTTTTGGCTGGTGATGTTAAAAGGAGTATTGTTTAAGCAAGTAGAAGTGTCTTTACCCGCATCAACTTGCGGTGCTGGATTTACGGTAATGGCAATTGTGTCGGTTTTGCTGCACCCACGCTGATTAGCCGTAAGAAAAAAAGTGTTTTGAACCGCCAAAGCGGTATTGTTTGTTCTGGAATAAGTGGTGTAAGCGGCCGTATCATTTCCTAAACGGCCTGTATTAATGGGCATCCATTGGTAGGAACAAGGATTGCATCTTGGGTTATGACCAATGTGGATTACATCTCCTGAACAAATGGTGGTATCGTTCCCGGCAAAAACGGTTGGTAAGGGTTTTACTTCCACTTCCACTTCCACCGTATCAGTTGAAGTAGCAGATGTGATGATAACTTGGTATTGCGTGGTAGTGGATGGTGATGCGATTACTTGATTGCCTGTGGTTTTGTTTAAACCGGTGGCCGGCGACCAAGCATAGCTGGCTCCGCTAATAGCAGCCACTTGCAGAGTGGCAGATGAGCCAATGCAAATGGATTGGTCTCGGGTGGCATTGTTCAGTTTTAGTTCAGCATCTTCAGACCCAATTTTACCACAGTCGTTAGATATTTCAACATAGTACTTTCCTACATCGCCGGTATCGGCAGATGCTATAAAATAGCTTCGCGAGGTGGCGCCTGAAATAGCTGTACTGTCTTTGTACCATTGGTACTTAAAACTACCTGCTCTGGTGCCAATATGTTGCACGGAGAAGGTGGCTGAATTACCCGTCCAAACCGTTACGTTTTTGGGTTGTTGGGTAATGAGTATATCGCACCATTTCACCACAAAAACATCGTTTCCACCGCTTTGACTGGTAGAATAGGCACCAGAAGTTGCCACACCGGAGGTACTTCTGGTAAGGCCGGTCATGACCATATAGGCTTCACGATCAGATGTAATGGCATAAGCAATGTCTTCTAGAGAGCTTCCAAAATAGGTTGACCATAAACCGTTGCCCGATGAAGAGAATTTGGCCAAAAAGCAATCGAAGTATCCGGTTCCTGCATGGCTTGCTTGGTAGGCCCCACTTATGGACACACCAGTTCCAGACTTTGTTCGGCCTGTAAGCAGCACGTTGTTGTCAATGTCGGTAGCTACATTGTAGCCAATATCTTCTCCGCTGCCGCCCAAATAGGTGGCCCATTGTCGGGTGCCATTGCTGGTTGAAAAGGCAGCTAAAAAGGCATCTGGATCACTGCCAGAGCCTTTGATGGTTTGGTACGCGCCTGTGCTGGCTACATTGTTGCTGCTTTCAGTTTCGCCTGAAATAAACAGTCGATTACCATTTCCTAAAAGGGCGAGCCCTCTCACAAAATCATCTCTTCTGCCGCCAAAATAAGTACCCCATTGCCGGCTACCCGATCCGTTGAATTTTACCACAAACCCATCGTATCTACCATCCAGGCTAGTTTGGTGGGTATTACTGGTGGCTATAGTGTTGTTATCGCTTTCAGTATAACCGCCCACATAAATGTTCTGGTTGGCATCAATAGCCACTGCCTGTGCTATGTCTTCTTCATCGCCGCCGTAATAGGTGGCCCAGCGTCGCTTGCCGGTGGTGTCAAACTGAGCAATAAAGCCATCATTATACCCAGATGAACCACCGTGGCTACTTTGGTGGCTGTTGGTTGTGGCGATTCGGGTACCATTGGTGCTTTTGGTGGCTCCAACAATTACCACTCGGTCGCCTTGCACCGCTATGGAAAAGCCATAGTCTTCTCCGTTACCACCATAGTAGGTGCTCCACAAAAGTTGACCTTTGGCATTAAACTTGGCAATAAACGCATCTCGGGAATTGGAGCTGCCTAACTTAAGTTGATGTGCCCCACTTGTGGCTAATCCGCTATCGGTTCGGGTAACACCTGTAATGTAAGGATGGCCAAGTTTATCGAGAGCAATATCGTAACCTATTTCTTCATCGCTTCCACCAAAGTACGTAGCCCATTCTAGCTTAGAAAGGTCTTTGTTGAATTTGGCAATAAAGGCATCTGTAGAGCCACCAAGGGTATCTTGATGCGCACCTGTTGTAGCAATATCTGAGGTGCTGTTGGTTTTGCCGGTTATGTACACGTTGTTCAACGTGTCGGTAGCTACACTATAGCTTTCGTCTTCGTCTTTTCCGCCATAATAAGTTCCATATTTTACCGTGTGGTAAAAGGTGGGGTCTATCACCAATTGAGCGTTTTCCGGCCACTCATCTGCGTTAATGAGCACAAACCACACGTTGGTCTTATTGGCATCATAGTGAACTTCAACCGGAATTTGTGAGCCATCTTTAAGCAGGAAATAGGAAGCAGGTATTTCTTCTGTGATGGTAAACAATGGGGTTTCAATTTGCAATTGATTCCCTTTGGCAGTAAGTGATTCTTGGCCTGAATATTCTAATTGGAAATTGGCAAACTCTTGATACGAGTTAAAGAGGTAATCGATCTTTATGTTCTCAGAGAAACTGTACTCAATAGCACCGAACACACCCGTATTGCTTACTTTTTGGAAGCGTTCTTTGCTAACTATGCTATTGCCGTTATAATACCTTTCTATTATGGGTTTGGCTGCGGCTTCTATACCACGCAGTTTGCCGCCATGTTTGGCTATTCTAACATCGAGCCTGTTGTAAACTGTTTTTTGGTTTACTTGAGCCAATAGCTGTATTGAGTGTCCTTTTTGCCCAATATGAAATTGATTAGCGCCAAATTTGGCGTAGTAGTTAACACTTGCATTTACTTGGCCATTTTCGTTAAATAATTGGCCTGTATTTTTTATGTAACCTACAGTTGTATTTTTATTTGAACAATTGTGTTTTCGGTATAAATGTTGACCATGAGCCTTAAATGAAATACATACAGTCAGCAACAGTATTTTGAGCAATAATGTTACTTTAAATTGTTTATTGTTACCATGCAAGTAAGTCATGATCAAGTTCTTTTCTTCTATAAACTCAAGTGGGTTCAAATTTGAAGAACACGCCACACTTCTTACCTGCGTAAATCTGCTGTTCGTTTACGTAAATCTGCTGTTCATTTTTTTATTGGTAGTGCATCTAATAACCGAAAGAATTGGTGCACAAGGTTCAATCTTTAAAGTATTTGCATTTCGCTCAACTTAGTATTTGTGTTGTTCATATACTAAGTAATGTCGTTCATTTCTAGTACAATAATTTCTAATCAAACTTTTTCACTTTAGTGGAAAATAAAAACTATAAAATGAATAAAATAACACTACTTACATTCTTGGTATTTTCTGCCCAATTGTTGAGCGCACAAATAACGTCAAAGCAAATAGGTGGGTCGTTTGTTAAAGACACTAAGAACTATGGCTTTGCAAATAATGGCAAACTTATGGCTCTAGGCTCTTCTGGTACAGGTGCGTATAACGGCACATCTTTTTTGCAAAGAGCTGGTATGGTAAAACTTTATTTAAAATCTGCCAATGGCTGGGAAAATGTAAAAGATATAAAATCTGAAAAGCCAGGTTATGAATTTGGTTTTGGCTCAGCAATTGCCATGAATGATAAACAGCTTTTTATTACGCAAAGCCGATCATTATTTGTATATGATATTGGTGACAATGACACCAACCTTACCTTAACGCAAACCATAGACATAGGTAAGTCTGAATCTTTAGCTCTATATGAGAATACACTTGTTTACCGAAAAAGCAATGGTAAATATGCAATTAGCAAACTAGAAAACAATGTTTGGACAGAAACTCAAGAAATGCAGGTTGGTAACAACTTGTATTTTGATGCTAGTTATAATATTAAAATTAAAGATGAGTGGATTTTCTTTGGAATGCCAGAGTACCAATTAGATAAAAATGGTGAAAATATGATAAGTGAGTCTGGTATGGTTGTAGCCTATAGGCTAAACTCTAATAAACAATACGAGTTTCATTCATACATAGAACCTAAGGTAAGAAAGGAGAATTCTACCTGGGGTTATGGCGAGTATTTTGGCTGGAGCGTTGCTTATGAAGCTGGATGGCTAGCCGTTAGTGCTCATCAGGCTGGCGGTAATGCCGGCAGGAAGCAAGGCGGCGTTTATATCTTTAAGCTTGAAAACAACAAGTGGGTAGAGATACAAAAATTGGGTTCAACCAGCGACTATTTTTTAGAGCAGTTTGGTTGTGGTGTAACCCTAGTTGATGGCAATTTATTAGTAGGCAATAAAAACGAGAATCCTGTAGAAGGTGGCTTAACCATGTATCATTTCTATCGCGTAGGTGATAATTTTCAATACAAAGCCAAAGCCTCAGCTGGTGCACAGAAGATTATAGTGCTAAATGATACTTTTTACAGCACCTATAGCAATGACGAAGACGTATATCTTTATGAAGGCACGTTTAGCAAAGAAGCTGTTTCAATAACTAAAGAAGCGACACATGACAATTTATTAGTTTCTTATCACCATGAGTCAAATTCTATTCTAATTCAACACGATTTATCTATAAGTTTTGATGTAGAAGTATATGATCTAACTGGTAAAGTCTTGTTTCAACAACACAATTCAAGCCCAACTGTTAACACATTGCAAGTGAAACTACCACACTTAAATGGACAAACGCTAGTGGTAAGGTGTGGCAACGAAGTGAGAAAGATAATGGTTATGGGTAACTAAACTCAGACCTATTTCTAAGCAGCTGCAAAAAACAACAAATGGAGTACTTTCAATACCAATATTAACAGTACGGCAAGGGCAATCAATTCACTGGTTGCCCTTTTTTATGTCGTTCATTTACAAAAGTGTGCAGTTGGTTTATTTCCTATAAGTTACCCAAATAGCATAAGCTACTTTAGATTCATTACTAAGGTTTTATGCTATGAAACAGTTGAGAAAATCACTGCTTGGATTCCTAATAGTTTTATCATTTCAGGCCGTTGGCCAAAACTTGCAATTGCTGCGAACACATCCGGCGGCCAATCGCATTAACGTAAGTCGAACCGCTGAACTTTCCTTTAAGTTCAACATGGCGGTTGACGATAACTCGCTGCATACCAAAAACCTAGTAGTTTGGGGTGAACAATCGGGCTATGTGGATGGTAAAATTGCCGGTGGCGGTACCGACTCCATACGCTTTCAACCTTACAAATCCTTTTTTCCTGGAGAGCTGGTTTACGTTACGCTGCGATCCAACATAAAGGCCAATTCTTCTTCAGATACGTTGAATAAAGGCTACAATTACTTATTTCAAGTAATGGCCAACCCAATTGGCGACACCATAAAAACCTTTACCGAGAAGAAATTGCGTACCGATGCCGATGGAGCCAATTATGTTTTTGGGGTTGACTTTGACCTAGATGGCGATGTAGATATTCTAGGTACTGAAAGCGATGATGATGAAGTTTTTCTAATGACCAACGACGGATCAGGTAATTTTACCACAGCTAGTTTGTCTGTCTCTTCTACCTATTTTAACGAGATATCTGCTGTTTTTCCTGGTGATTTTGACAAAGATGGTGATGTAGATTTTGCAGCAGTTTCATGGGCATCAAACTCGCTTGTTCTCATAGAAAATGTAAATGGCTCGTATAGCGAAACGGTTCTGCATACCAACCTTAGAAATGCCATGGCCATATATGGTGGAGACATTGATTCTGATGGCGACATTGATCTATTTACCGCTTCAGCTGGCGATAATAAGTTGATGATGTTTTTAAACATGGGTGGAAACAAGTTTAAAGACAGCCTTATTTCTACCGCTTGTAGGGGCATTAGAAGTGTGTTTGTTTGTGATATTGACGGCGATTATGACAATGATCTAATAACTGCTTCTCAAGACGATGATAAGATTTCTGCCTTCATCAATTTCAACACCTATTTTAAAGAAGACACCATTTCAACCGCAATTGATGGAGCAAGGTGGGTAAGAGCGGCCGATATGACGGGCAATGGATTGCTTGATATTATAGCTACTGATAGATACAGCAATGGATTTTCATTATTAGCACAAGGCCTTGGCTTTAACTTTACCACAACCAACATTAGTGGCTCGGCAAAATGGGGTATTTCAGCCTATCCATTAGATTTTGATGGTGATTGGTGGCCAGATGTGGTTGGCGCATCTAGAGACGACGATAAAATTTGGTTCTTTGAACAGTTTACGAACGGAAGTAAGCGATTCTACAATCGTGTAATTAGTACCACGGGTGACCGGAATATTTCTGTTTTTCCAGCTGATTTTAATGGCGATGGATTTGCTGACTTGCTAAGTTGTTCTAGAGACGATAACGAAATTACGCTGCACGTTACCAATGCAGTAGCACCACCAACCAATGAATTGGCCATTAATGCTGCTGGCGATAGCATGCGGGTTGCTTGGACTTCGAACACCCAAGGAACCAAGGGGTATTATATTGAATTTGATACAGCTGGTTTTTTACCAGGAAACGGCAGAAGGCATGCTTACAGTTCAATTCCTGCAATAAGCGCCTGGCTTACAGGCTTGCATCCCGATTCGAACTATTCCTGTTACATGGCCGAGATTACCTATAATGGTGATACCACTGCTTGGAGTGAAGAGTTACGGGTATATAGCAGCCAATCTTCTTGCGATTTGCCACTTAGTGTAAGCCTGCGAAACGAAGAAATTGTGGCCAACTTTAGGGTAACCCAAGCCGCTGGCGACTCGCTGGGGATTAACGTTAATTTTGATAGCCTAGGCTTAATCATTCAAAGAAGTTATGCAAACGAGATAGCCATTTATTTACAATCACCATCAGGCAAAATTGTAGATGTATCTTCAAACAATACGTACTATGGCAACAATTACGGCGACCCTAATAATTGTGCAAAGAACAGCGCCTTAGCCAGTTTTTCTAACAATGGCCTTTATGATATAACGGTGCATAGAGGGGCTTTTGGATCTACCATTGGTAGTTTCAGACCAGAAGAATCTTTTCAAAAGTTTGCAGATGCTTCTAATCCCAATGGTATTTGGAAACTTTTTATCAGAAATGGTGCAAATAGACCCACCACCTTGCTTTATGCCAAGCTAAGCTTTTCGGGTATAGCTGTCCCCGAGAATTTGGCCATTAAACAAGCTCAAGGAGATTCCATTCAATTCAATTGGGAAAGTGTTAGAGGAATTCCTGCCAAATGGTACGAGGTAAAATACGATACTTTGGGTTTTTCAGTAGAATCAATAGGAAATAACCTTTTGGTTGGTGATACGCATACCACCATTTCTTGGCCGTATAAGCACAATTTGCAGGTATACGTAAGAGCCATATCCCGTTTTGATACATCGGCATGGTCAAACCCAATAACCGTTTATGGCGACGAAACGCCTTGTATGGCCGAACCAATAGTGCCTAACGGGGCTGCCACAGGCGACACCTTAGAGATTCCTTTTTGGGTTAAAAGTGCTGGTGGCGACTCACTTGGCGTAAATGTTTCTTTAGATTTTGTTGAGTTTATTATAGACAAGCCGTATGTAAACGAGTTAGAAATCGGGCTGGTATCGCCATCTGGCAAAGAAAGTAAACTGGCCTATAGGCAGTCCTATTATGGAGGCCCCTATGGAGATCCGGCCAGCTGCCCAAATGTTACTGCACATTTTTCAAGCAATGGAACGTATGATATCACCAAATATCGAAGTGCTTTCACAAGAATGGCCGGCAGTTTCAGACCGCAGGAAGCTTTTACATTGCTAGAAGATTCCACTAATCCAAATGGTATTTGGAAGTTGAGAATTTACAATGCAGGTGGTTGGCCAGGCACCTTCAATTTTGGAAAAATAGGTTTTGAAACCTGTACTGAACCTGAAAACCTGCAAGTGCTATCAGGAATGGCCGATAGCCTTTTGGTGGCTTGGCAACCGGCTAAATCCTTATCAACTTCACAATTCGAATTGAGGCATGGCGAGCTTGGGTTTAATCCTGCTACTGAGGGGCAATCAAAAATGGCCAATGATTCATTTGCTACCATCAAGGGTTTAAGTACCCAAAAGCACTATGATGTATATGTAAGAAATAGGTGCAAGGCCGAAAAAGGTAAGTGGCTAGGCCCACTAAGCGTTTTTGCCTCTGCAAAAACATGCGGAGATCCGCTTGAACTCTTAAACTACGGTGAAGCTTCTGGCGATACCTTACTTGTGCCCATTCGAGTACACAACGCCGGTGGCGACTCCATGGGGGTTAATGTGGTTCTACAAAGTGTTGATGTCATCATCAACCAAAGTGAAGTGGGTAATCTGGCACTGTATTTACAGGCACCCAATGGCAATCAAATAGCTTTATCAGAATTTAGGGGCGGTTATGGTAGCAACTATGGCAACCCCAACAATTGCCCTAAAGGGTTTACGCGCTTTAGCAAGTTTGCCAGCACACCTATTGCATCAGGCCGTGCTCCCTACATTGGCGAATTCATTGCCGAAACTCCCATAACCGCTTTCGAAGACTCTGGCAACGCCAATGGCGTTTGGAAACTAAAAGTGTACAAGAAGAGCTTAAACTCAGGGCAGTTAGTGTATGCTAATTTGAATTTTAGCCGCTGTGTTAGCAACTTGTGTCCTGAAATTGTTACTAGCCATGTTTCTATCTACCAAGACACGGTTAATTATGATGATTCTTTTACCATTTCGTACGTGGTGGAGAATATTGGAAAAGAAACTGCCTTTGGGCCATGGGAAGATAGGATGTACCTGTCGCGTAATGAAATACTACAGTCACACGACTCTTTGTTGGCAGTGCATTATACCGATAGTTTGCCTTCTGGTAAAAGTGACACCATTACTGTTAGAGTGCATGGGCCACGAAAACCTGATGGTTACCAATATGTATTGGTTATGGCCGACGCCAACCGAGTAGTACCCGATGTAGCCATTAACAATTTTGCTGTTTCACAAGATTCAATCTACTTGTTTGATAGTTTGCCTAAACCTGATTTGGTAGTGACCAAAATTGAAACACCTGTAACGGCCATTTCAGGCGAAAGCATCAACATCAACTACACAATAAAGAACATTGGTAATGCCGCAACGCCAAGCATTTGGATGGAACATATTCATGCCTTTGGCGATACCAGCAAATTGCTTGATACCAATGCGCTTGACCCCAATTGGTTGGTGGCTAAGCGATTTGCACCTACTATACTAGAGCCAGGCGAAGAATATACTTTTAGAGAAACGGTACAATTGCCCGAAATTTATTCTGGTGCCATGTATTACATGCTTAGCACCAATGCCAATAAACAGTTTAAAGAGTGGGAACAAGACTTCCCTAATAATGCTAGAATAAGCAAAATAGTAAGGGTTATACAACGCCCAATGCCAGATTATACGCTTATTGAGTTTAATGCACCCGAAAAAGACTTTGCCGAAACCCCCACCAGTTTTACTTATCGTGTAAAGAACATAGGTACTGGAGACCCCACGGCCACCGATTTTGATTCGGGCTATAAAGTCTACATTTCTGATAACGATGATGTTGAGTTTTCAACCGATGGATCATTAATTGAAGCAGGTGAAGGCTCAGGCACTTGGATAGCCAAAGACTCTACTGAGCTATTGGCCGGAAGCATAAAAACGCCATTCTGCACCAGCGGTTTTTACTATGTCTATCTCTTGTTAGACAAGTACAATAAAATGAACGAACTAGATGAAGGCAACAATTTCTTTTTGGCCGATTCTATTGAGTTTGTTCTTCAACCTAAACCTGATTTAGTACCTACAGAAATTACATTAATGAGCCCAAGCCCAGAATCAGGAGAAGAGGTTGTTTTGAGTTACAAAGTGAAAAATGATGGTTTCTCGCCTAGTGCCGTAGGCGGGTATGGCCATAAAGATGGTATTTACCTTAGCAGAAGAGACAGTTTTGATGCCAGTGCCGCGCAAATCGATTGGAAGTCATCTTCTCCATGGGGAACAGAGAAAGACTCTTTAAAACCCAATGAAGTGTACTCTCAGGCACCGGCTATTCAGATTAACGATAGTTTGCATGGAAGTTTTTACCTGTATTTGGTAACTGATTTGGCCAATGATGTTTGCGAAACCCCAGGAGAAGGTAATAACAAACTAAGAGCTCAAGATTCAATCTACATAAAACGCAGAACCGAATCTGACTTAGTGGTTAGCCAATTAAACCACCAAGCCAATGTAGTAGCAGGTGATGCACTTGTTATTGATGCAGAAGTTTGGAACAATGCTCCTGGAGCAACAAGGGTTAGCAGTTGGGAAGACCACATTTATTTGGTTAAAAAAGGCCAGAAAGTAGATGCCAACAACGCTTTAGCATTTGTTTACCGACAAGGCATTTTGGCCGGTGATTCAATCTACAAAGCAACAGGTAAAGTGTTGCAAGTGCCTCTGTATTATGAAGCTGGTGAATACGAGCTGGTTTACAAAATAGATGTTGGAAACGAAGTGTATGAGTACCAGGCAGAAAACAACAACGAATACCGTTCTGCCATTAACGTAAGTCGCGATCCTAGCCGAGTGCCAGATGTATTGGTAAATAAAATTACCTACTTAAACACACCGGTAGAAGGAGACTCGCTTTACGTGCAAGTTGACATTAAAAATGCGTCAAAAACACTACCCAAGTTTATGCCGAGAAGCAATGCATTGCATTTAACTAACAGCAATTCTAAAGATCGTGTGCTTGGAGTAGTGAAGCCCGATACCATGATGTTAAATAAGAATCAAGTAAAACCTGATACGTTTAAATTGTTCTTGCCTTATGGTTATACAGGGAAACACGAATTGCGCATTCTGTTAGATTCTACCCAAGAATTGGTTGAGTACAATTTAGCCAATAATGAATATACTGAAGAATTCAACATTTCACCCGCCAGCGATTTTATTGACTATAAAATTACCCAGCTTCAATACCCGAAAACGGTATATGCTGGTCAAGCAATGGCCTTTGCGGTTAAAACCCAAAATGTTGGAGCCAAAAACGCAAGAATCTACACTAGCAATGCCTATTACTTATCTAGCGATTCGTTTTTGAGTGAAAATGACGTGCTGCTTGGCAGAAGTTGGCTCAACGATTCAATGCCAAGTGGCATGGAGATAACAGACTCATTAAGCTTTGAAATTCCTTTAAATTTTAATGGCGATTATTATTTGCTTGCCGTTGCGGATGCTGATAATTGGCAATTTGAAGGAAAGGCAGGCGAGCAAAATAACCTATGGGTTTCAAAAAGTATTGTTCGCGTTTTACAACCTAAACCTGTTGACCTTATTGGCCTTGCCAACAGCTTTAAAATGGAAAGAGCAGGTGTTAAGGTTTTCTTTAAAAACACATGGAGTGATTATGACAGCACCTACCGCATATCGTTAAATGTGCTCAATAGTTCATTTAATCCCGCCTACGGATCTTGGCAAAACAACGTGTATTTGTCTAAAGACAAGGTTTTTGACAAAAACGATATTCCAGTAGCCAACATAGCGGCCAATGTTGCAAGAAACTCTAATAAATACGATACCTTAGATGCCAACCAGCAAGTAACAATCTCTGGGTTGGTAAATGTAGAAGATGGAAGGCATCTGTTCATCACACCTGGTTATTACCACATTGTAGTAGAAGTAAACTCATCGCTCAACCTGCCAGAGTTTAACTATGCCAACAACCTAGTTATCTCAACCGATTCGTTCTACTACGACCCCACAACCGAACTGGAACTTGATTCAACCCACGAGCGAAGCTTTTCGCAAGCGTATAAAAACAGTGCCTACAGGTTTAACCGACCAAAAGACAAAGGTTTCATTTTAACAGTTGACGGGAAACAACTTCAAGCTTTGGAAGCCTATCACAGAGTTGGAGATATGCCCAATAAACAAGTTTATGATACCAAACACGAACGCCAAGGTTATGCAAAACACGAGTTACTCATTCCTGTTGAAGACCAAGCCGTAACAGATTATCTCTACGTAAACCAATCGCATAAATGGTATAAAGAATACAGGGTTAACGGTAAGCTGAGAATTTACCCATGGGAATATCCTTACACCATACGTGCTGAGCAAGCTGAGTTTGGCATCCATAAAGTATTTCCATTAGAAGGCGGCAACGATGGCATAGTTACCTTACGCATAGATGGTTTTGATTTTGATGAAGAAACCGAGTTTTATTTGGTGAAGGGAACTGATACTATTAAGACTGTTGCTAAACTCGTCTATTCAAGTATCGGAGCAGAAACCCATTTCAACTTAAGTAATCGAGGCACAGGAAACTACTCCATCATAGCGAAAAATACTCACAACAAAACCGTTTATAATGATAGCTTCCAGATAAGAGATAAAACATACACTAAGCTGCGTATAAATATGATAGCTCCGAGCATCGTCAGGGGAGATAATGATATTACTTTCAAAACAGAATTCTCAAACGGCGGTAATACGAATGCATATGACAACTTAGTTCTTGTTGCAGTAAGAACAATTCAAGGTCAACTTGATAATCTTGACTTTATTTATGTTGGCTCGTCATCCGACGAAATGTTTGTTCATTCCGACTCAATTTCTGTTACTCACGGTGCACAGGACATTATAAGAATAGGAGACACTCTATTTTTTGCTGTCTACGTGCCGAATATTCCAAGTAAAACTGACGGTGATTTGACTTTCAATATTCGTAGAAAAGACAACAGTAAAGACATGACTGTTGAACTTGCTTGTCAATTAATAACACCAAATCGTCGAATTTCTGGCTTTGTCGGGAGTTTTGAAACGATAAACATGCAGTATCTGCAATATGTTATGAAGTCGTTAGAAATCAAAAACTCATTAAAGTTAAATTCCACTGAAAGTTTTAAAACATCCCCTTGGTGTCAACAACTTGAAGCTGAGACTGATAAAATATTGTATGAGCATATATATAAAAACATAGAAGTTGCAAAAAAAGCAGTCGGCATGAAAATAGATAGTAGAGATTTTGTAAAGGAAATTAAAGACATCTGGAATGACGAATATGCTGTTTATAGATGGGACCTACTTTTTCATGCTTGCCTAGACGATAAGACCCCATTATTAGACCCATTAGTGGATGTTCCAAAGAAGGTCACTAAAAAGGTTGTTTCTTGGGCTCGATCTATAGACCCCAACGAAATAGTGGGCCCTGCTGGCGAAACGCCCTTGCGGTTAATTACCACTGACGACGAACTGCACTACACCATCTATTTCGAAAACTTGCCTGGTGCTACCGCTTCGGCCAACCAAGTGCGCATTACGAACCCATTGCCCGCCCAATTCCGTTTGCAAGATTTTCAATTGCTGAGTTGCGGTTTTGACGATACTACTTTCCAGTTGAACGGTGATTATACACTTAACACCACCTACCAACTGGGGTCAAAGCACCACAACATGTTGCTAAACCTTACCGCTGGTATAGACGTATTGCGCAACGAAGCTTTTTGGATTTTTACTACCATTGACCCCACTACGGGCAGAGCACCTACAGATCCACTTAAAGGCTTTTTATTGCCAAATGATTCTACCAGCAGAGGAGAAGGGTTTGTTACCTATCGTATAAAACTAAAACCCAATACCAAAGCCGGAGATGTGGTTCAAAACCAAGCCAGCATCATTTTCGATACTGAAGCAGCCATTAAAACCAATGTTTGGACCAACCCCGTGGCTTCTAAGGCCAAACCTGAAAGTGCAGTTAACGCCCTTCCAGATACGGTGGTTACAAATAGTTTCACCGTTTCGTGGCAGCCCAACTATCTAGATTCTTTGGGCTACACCATAACCGATTATGATATTTACTATGCCGTAGATTCTCAAAACTATGTGCCTTGGTTAAGAAACGTTAGTTTAACAGAAGCCATCTTTACGGGGGAAGTTGGGCATTCTTACCAATTCTACAGCATAGCCAATTACAGCGATGGAACCAGAGAAATTAGACCTGTTGGCTACGATGCTGGAACCTATATTTTAGATAGCACTTCTGTGGCCATTGTTCAACCCTATATAGCCGAGTTGCATTCTATTCAGGTTTATCCTAATCCATTTGAGCAACACCTGCAAGTATTGCTTCAGCTTAATAAAAGCAGCAATGTGCAAGTGCAAGTGTTCGATATAAGCGGGCAAGTGGTACACAGGCAGCAGTTGGGTCAGTTAAGTAAAGGTTTCCACCAACGCAGTCTTGGAGTCTCTCATTTAAAATCAGGCATGTACCTATTACAAATAACCACCAACAGCGGTGTGCAAATACTCAAATTGGAGAAGCAACAATAAAAGGATAGGATTGAAATGTAAGGGTATTAGAACTGGCAGCTTTATACTCAAGTTGCCAGTCTTTTGATCCAGACATGCGAAACATTCATACCCATAAATGTGCAGTTCGTTAATATAGCTACGCATTTCGTTTTCATTGCCCTATTCGCCACCATCACCAGCCTAGTTTTGGTAAATAAACTTTAAATAGAATAAGTATGAAAACCCTAAAAATACCATTCGCCATACTGGCATTGCTGTTGATTTGCAGTACAACCAGTCAGGCGCAAATCAAGCTATTAGATTCGCTAAGAGCCATTAAAAAATCGATTGAGCAAATCAAATTGCCCGATTTAAAAGATGCCCAGTTACCTATGGAATTTGGCGATACCTTGTATGGCAATAGCAGTTACAACGCAGCTCAAATATCTGAAGATGGAAAAACGGTATTACTCGGTTTTAACAGACCAAAAAAGGATCACAACACCAATGTATTTCAAGCTTATTACTACGTAAACAATCGATGGGAAAAAAGAGGGAAAGAACTAGTGGTAGCCGAGAACGGAACAATATTTAGGGGTAGTTATTGCATGTCAGCCGATGGAAATTGGCTCGTAATTGGTAGCCCGCAAAATGATGGGGACAATGCACTAACAGGAAAGACTTTGGTGTATAAATGGAATGGGCTAAAGTGGACATTGCACCAAACCTTGGAAGGCGAACAAGCACAGGATGGTTTTGGTAGCTATATTAGCTATTACCCTACACAAAACCTGGTTTTCATTAGTGCACCTTACCATGATATTGAGAACGGAAATAACGTAGGTCAATATAAAGTATATAGTTTTACCGATGATGGTTTAGTGCAAAAAGGATCACCCATAGTTGGTAGAACAGAAAACTTACCTCCAAGACGACATGAGTTCTTTTACATAAAAGGTGTAAGCGAAGACGGTAACACAATATTGTTAGGCAATCCTCAGTATGGTATTCGCTTTAAAGACGAAACTGGATACACTCTGTCGAGAGGCTGGCCCACAGGATGTGTAGCAACAGTTATATGGAAAAATAACGATTGGGAATATTTAGAAGATGAGCTTTGTGGTCGCTTTGATTTTAACAACGCTGATTGTTTTGGCTCTAAAGTACAATTGTACAGTAAGGGCAAAAACCTATTTGTGTTGGCATTACCGTACACAGCACGAACAGAAACTACCCAGTATTTAGACATTTATGGAAAAGTGTTCGAATGGAATGATGAGAAAAAGGAGTGGGGCAACGAAATCTTGCTTAATAAAGAGAATTTGGGTCTAGATACACTAACCGCTTTAAAGGTAAAAAACGACACCCTTTATGCCTTTGAAAAAGAAAAGCTTCATCGTTTTGTCATAGTTGATGGTAAACCGCTAAATACCAACAACACTGGGCTGGCAAAATCTGAAAGCCAAAAAGCTGCTTGGGCCATATTTCAACCTTTTGATGGTTGGGAACATGATAAATATGATAGATACACCTACTACCATCCAAACCTTTGTGTAAGGTTTTTAAAGAAAGGGGTGGGAGATAAGTCTAAGCAAATTGTGGTGTTTTATAATAAGATTCAACAGTAAAATAAGCCTTTCTTTCATGGACTTTTCTTTTGCAACCAGAACATGAAATATACCTTTTGTCTAAAGTCTAACGTCAGAGACCTTGGACCTGAGACCTTGAACTTTAAATTTTGAACCTTAGGCCTTAGACAAAATTTGTAGATCTTCCTCCATACCCTGAAACACTTTTATTCCCTAATCAGTGCAGTTCATTTACATAATACTTCACTTCATTCTATAACCGAATGCTCAACGGTTCTGCCGCCTACTTTTACTTCATCAATTAAAAAGAACAAAATGAAAAAGTTAATAATAGCCTCTTGCGCAGCCTTAATGAGTTTATCTGCTTGGTCACAAGAGTGGAACCTAATGTTTGAACTAAAGGATCAAAAAAAACCCCAAAACCTAGGAACACATGTGCAATTCTCCAATAACGGGAAGGTATTGGCCATTAG
This sequence comes from Bacteroidota bacterium, assembly GCA_020437725.1. Classification (GTDB taxonomy): domain Bacteria; phylum Bacteroidota; class Bacteroidia; order CAILMK01; family JACPUW01; genus JAGQWA01. Next base: position 22,853 of record JAGQWA010000013.1, read on the forward strand.
CGCTGATGGCGATTCCAAATCAAACAATGCATTGGCAGCAACTACCTTATGGCTATTCTCAAAACAAGCTGATGGCGATTGGAACCTTAGTGCAGATCCCATAAACCTGGATAATAACATTACAGGTCGAGAGTTTGCTATGTCAGCCAATGGCAAACGGTATGTCTTTAATCAGATTGGCGAAAGGGCCATTTCTGATACAAGCAAGTACTTTTATGTACGACCAGTAGTAATAGAACTAGGCAACAATGGCAACATTGACACAATTGGTCAATTTACGTGGTCTGATACGGTAACCCTTACACCCAATACGCAGCCTGAGTACGCTAAAAATGAATACCAGCTTTCAAATGGCGGCGATACGCTGCTTTGGTCTAGCTTCTACTTCGAAAGCACTTGGAAAAGTAAGGTAAAAGCCTTTGCCTTGGTTAATGGAAAATGGCAGTTGTTTCAAACCATCAAAAAGAAAAATGCCAATGGTTTTGCCTATAATTTTTGCGTGAGTGGCAATGGGAAAAAACTGGCAATTTCTGACATTTTTGGTGGCGAAAGTGGCGAAGGAGCAGTGCACGTATACAGAATAGAAAATGGACAATATGTTGAATACCCTTCGCCCTTAATTGGCGATAAAAGCAACGGAGCACTGGGCAAAGGTTTGCGAATTACACCTGATGGCAAAAAACTTATGGCATATGCAAATGGCCGCTCTTCAAATGGCACATCAGTTTCATATTTTCAACTCTATAAAGTAAGCGAAAATGCTTGTGTAAAAAGTGGCGAGTCTTTAAATCCTGAATTTGCGTTTGGAATGGAAACGAAAAACTGGTCTATTAATGCAGATGCATCAAAACTGGCGGCTAGTGCCAGAGCCGCTGGTAGTTTCGAAATAAAAACATTTGAATTTGATGGCACCAAATGGCAGAAGAGTGGAAAAACGTTAAATGGCTATTCTAGTAGCGTTTATGTAGCTAATTGCGCGGCAATAAGCCCTGATGGAAATTATTTGGTGTATAGCCAAACCGGTTTAGGAGCAAATTACAATGAAGGAATTGTACAGGTTTATGTAACAAATGATGCTTT
>JAGQWA010000140.1 GCA_020437725.1 Bacteroidota bacterium
ACCCTTATCGATCAAAACAATAATGAGTTCAGGACTTCTAACTCTAACCTTATTGAGCGTTTGGTAAAGCGTTTATCAGCGCTTTTTTCTGAGAAAATTGATGAATTCTCTGACGAGATTATTGATTTTGAGTTTTAGGCTTTAGCGCTTGAAAGCAGAAGCCCTTGGTCGAGTTGACTTAGGTTTTTTTTTGTGTTTTGTGAGTTGCTTACTCGTCAACCTTGGAGCCTGCCCCGAATTTCTTTCGGGGTTCACTTTTATCGTGCGAGTGCCTGGGGAAACTTTATTGAATTACAGGGGCAGTAAGCATGTTTTTAGAAGTATTTGGAGCAAAAAAGAAACCCAAGCGGTGAACTTGGACATTGGACTTATTGCTCTTTTATTTCAATACTTCCTAACATATTGTTAAACTCTGTTTGCCTGCTTTCAGGAACATTGTCATAGACAATAGCAATTCCTGATTTATAATTGTCTTCTCTCCAAAGTTTAGAAGTTTCTAAGTTAATCCCTAAACGACTTTTTAAACCGTTAAGTTCTTTTGTTTTAGTTACTTGGTACTTGTCTTCGCTTAGCATTGGATATGTTTGCATTCGTCCGCAAAAAATGAAAATATATGAAGAATCAGAAAATGTAAAGGTTTCAATAATCCCTTCTTCGTATGTAACAGACTTTTTGAAATAACCTTTTGATAACTCAATAGTTATTGTTCGACTTGGACTACACTGAATAGTTTCCTTTTCCAAATTTCCATCGGAAAGGACTGAACCACCACTATAAATTATAAGAAATATCAAAGGCAATATGTAGTTAATAAACGGTATCATCATTTTTGTTTTTTTCCTTTTTCATAGTTTTCACCTGCTTCTTTTTCAGCCTTATCAATCTGATTTTTTAGTTTTTCATTTGTGTCCCCTAAAATCATAATCGGAATTTCTTGCTCAAATTCTTCTACATAAATCATTTTCTCTTCTACAACTTTATAATCGTGATAAGGATTAACATCTTCTCCCTGCTGTAATAATTCATAGAAATACGCATGACCATAGCCTTCATGTGCGGTATTTTCGGCTTGCCTTTTTTCGCTTAATTTATCACTAGTGTAAATCCAAACATCATTATCTGGTGAAGGATCTAGTTCTGCTTCAGGTATTAACGTCACCCCTCTTGTCCCATTGACATCATCCCCCACTAAAGGTTCGGGTTTTCCTTCATTTTTCATGTCTGGATAGCTTTCGGCAACAACAAATTTATATGTGACTTCACTCTTTGCTAAAGTTAAAAGGGCTTTGTAATTATCTGATTCACTTTGTGCTTTTGTTAACCTCTTAACTTTCAAAGTACCGTCTTTCTTGAATTTAATATACTTTCTATCATCTGGACTTAAACTATTTAATATGTTCCTTTTCGCATCTTCATTAACAGCAACAACCACTTTACCATCAGGGTCAATAAAAAGAATGGGATTGTTGTTTGCGTATGAATATGAGCTTATAGCTGTGAATAAATGTGCTTTAGCGTCAGTTTTTGTGGTTCTGCCTAATCTTGTATAAAGCCACCTATCGCCCATATCTACTGCGTTTCCGGAGCTGTAAACTTCATCTATCCTTTCGTGATTTCCAAACCCATACCTATAATATCCAGTACCAGTAGAATCAGCTTGGTAAACCCGGTTTGGCAATAACATACCAAATGGATAGTAGTCTTGGGCATTGATTATATCAGCATCCCACAAGGCAATGAACACAGAGTCTCCACCTACGTAACCTGTATCTACATCATGTATGGTGCGGCGGTCTAATATGGTGGCTAAAACGTTGCCCAAGTGGTTGCTCAATTCATAATGTTTAAAGGCCAAGATACGGTTTGTTGAAGTGGTGTCTATTTCTAATTCTCGCTCATAAGTAATCAACGAATTGGCTAAATCAAAATGCCCAGCTGAATCTATTTGTGCGCCTTCAAATTTCTGGCATAATAACTGGCTGGTATCTTTTTTAATACCAACCCTTGAGCTACCATATATGTTATATTCTTGTGCCACCAGTTTTCTAGTATATTTAAACTGCCCCAACAAGGCATTAAACACCCTTTGCGCTACTGATTTACCAAAATAAGCAGAAATGGCATTTATGTAATCATCAGTTTTAAAAGCCAGATAATTTTTTAACACGTTATTGGTGGTGGCCACAGAAATATCTGCACTCACTGCCTTCTCTATAAAATTATTAGGATCGTTCTGTTGAATTACATTTAGAATATAGGCGTGGTTTCCTCCATTTTTCAACAACATAAACGGTCTATAACTAAGTGGGTCTGTTCCTGTTGTAAAGAAACTAGCAAGATCGCTGGCGCTCATATAATTGGCTACTGCACCAAGCACATTGCTTTCGGCCGTAAATGTTGGGTAATGCAATGCAGACTCTAACAAACCATTAGCCGCACAATTTTTTAAATGCCCTTTGGTGGTGCTCATTAGCCCCATTAAGTCTAATAGCCATGTTCTAAGTTCATTTGGGTCAACAAGGGTCATTAAATCAGAAATTCTGTCGGCCTTGTCGAAACTTGAAGTTGGTGGAACCACTAAGTTGTTCCATAGGTCATCAATTTCGCCGGTTGTGTAACAATCCAAAAAATCATTGTTATTGTCGTTTGCCAAAAGGTATTCTAGAAATTGATCTTCGTAACCTTCATTAAATAGCGCATCAACCAAATCATCTCGTTTGTGATCTATTAACTCGTCAATAATAGCATCGTAGTGGTTGTTGTTATTTGCATATTCTTCTAATACATCAATTGCCAGGTTATTGTCCCAACCAATTATTTGGTTAAAGGTGTACTGGTTAATTGCATTGGTATCGTTTCCGGTATCTTCAAGCTCATCAATTAACAAGCTTATAAATACCGGATCGTTTTGAAACGTGGCTTGCAAAAAAGGTGGAATGGTATCGCTGCCTAAACTGTCTTTTAACCAAAGCGTAATGAGCGAGTCGTTAAAATTATTGTCATCTAAGCCGTTTTGTAGTTTGTAAGTGGCCAAAAACAACAACATCCTGGCTTTAACAAATAGGCTTTACTAGAGATATTATTTTCGCACCCAATTTTGATGCATGATTAAGCTTAATCCTGAAAACTTAATAGACCGAATAATTGCGTTTTGGCAAACTGAAGACATATTAAGGGCCAACCATTTTAATGTAGCTTCTTTAAAGCAAAAGCAGCCAGAATTATCTGGCAAAGAAATGGAATGGCTTGAGAACATGGCTGCCCAAATGCGCGATCAAAACGTGCTTGAAAAGGGCCATATTAGCGAATCTATGAGTTTGCTAGCCTTGTTCGAAAAGGCAAATAGCGAGTTGAATGAGAAGCAAATTGAAGCTTACAAACCCTTAATGGACACGTTAGATCAGCATCCTGAGTCAAAAAACCATAGAAGTAAAGTGCAAACGGCCTTCGAGATTTTGTATGGCTATTTTCTTAAAAGGGTTGATAACAAAACCATGTATCCACAAGTGGAAATTTTAGCAAGAGCCATAGGTGAATGGCTTACAGAACTTTCAGAAAAAGTGAAGGTTGATGACCAACAATAAGGAGTCGTTTTCAATTGAAAGTTTAAAGGATTTTCCTTTCGAAAACTACACCAAGGTTTTCTGTATTCAAGGGCCATTAACGCATAGGTTTTGCTATCCTGTAATAGAAGAATTATTGCCCAAAAACACCATTTCTATTGTTTTTAATGAGCTAAACGAAGGCCTAAAAAACATGGATGGTTGTTCGTTTATTTGGCAAGAACTTATAAACCACAATGCTGACAGGAAAAGTTTAATCATAAACCTTGGTGGCGGAGTGGTAACTGATATTGGCGGTTATTGCGCGGCTACTTTTAAGCGTGGCGTGCATTTTATTAATATTCCTACCACATTGCTTGGGATGGTTGATGCAGCCATTGGGGGCAAAACCGGAATCAATTTTGGTTCTATCAAAAATCAAATTGGCACGTTTAGCTTGCCTGAGTTGACTATTATAGATTCGATTTTTCTAAAAACCCTACCAAAAAACGAAATGCTCTCTGGTTTGGGAGAAGTGCTCAAGTACGGTCTCATTAAAGATGTAAGCTTAATTAAGGAACTTGAATCAGGTGCTAACTTAAACTACCAAACCATTATAGAAAAATGCGTGGCCATTAAAAACCAAGTGGTTAAAAACGATCCGTTTGAAAATGGTGAGCGAAAGCTGTTGAATTTTGGACACACTTTTGGACACGCGCTAGAAAGCGAATCTCATAAAACAGCAAAACCTTTATTTCATGGTGTCGCAGTGGCTTATGGTATTCTGGCAGAAAGCTGGTTGGCCAAAGAATTTGGAAGTTTTAAAGCGTTTGAAAAAGTTGAACAGTTGATAAATAATTTGTTCGGCACCTACCCTTTTGAACAATTAGATTCAATGAGTATTTTGGCCTATATGAAGGCTGATAAAAAGAACATTAATGGCGAAATAAACTACTGCCAAATAGCAGAATTTGGCCAAGTTGAAATAAATCATATAGCATCAGAAACGCAGGTTTTGAAAGCGCTAAGCTGGTTAGGATGCAACTAAAAATAAAAAGCATACCGCACAGTTTTTCTGGCCAAATGAAGCTGCCGCTATCTAAAAGCATCAATAACCGGCTGCAAGTGCTCAGGCATCTTTATTTTCCTAGTGTTGAGCTTGAAGTTTCTAATGCCAACGATTCCCAACTTATGCAAAAGGCATTAACTGCCTTGAGTACTGGAAATGACATTGATGTTGAAGATGCTGGTACGGTTGCAAGGTTTACAACCGCTGTTGCGGCCATTACAAACACCTATCACGGCACAATTGATGGTTCAGACAGAATGCGCCAACGTAGCATTTCAACCCTAGTAAATGCTTTAAATGAAATTGGTGCGGATATTCAGTACGAAGACTCGCATAAAAGCCTTCCAATAAAAATTAATGGTAAGAATCTTGAAGGTGGCAAACTTGTTATAGATCACGTTGAAAGCAGTCAATTCATAACCGCATTAATGCTTATTGCACCAACTTTTAAACATGGTTTAGAAATTGAATTCAAACAAAAACCATCATCTTTTAAATACATTGAGCTTACTGCCAATTTGATGTTGAGTTTGGGTTTTGAATTACAATTGAGCGAAGAAAATTTGATTGTAAAACCAGTTATTCCTTCAACCAAAAGAAGCCTGAACGATAAGAATGAAATTGACTGGTCTGCCGCAGTTTATCCGCTGTTAATAAGCGAGTTAAGTCCAGATTTAAAATTGAAGACTGAAAATTCAATTAACACAAGTTTGCAAGGTGATTCGGCCGTATTTGCCATTCTAGCAGACATAAAAATGCAATCTGAATCTGCCAATTCTAAACCTATTGAATTTGATTTTTCAGCCTATCCAGATTTGGCTCAACCGTTCATTTGCTTTTGTGCTGTAAACAAATGGGCATTTTGTTTCATTGGTTTGGAAACGCTGCCAGGTAAAGAAACTGATAGACTCTTTGCAATGAAAACTGAATTGGCTAGAATGGGAATTGAAAGTACTACAACCAGCCATTCTTTTAAGATTGAAACCTACCCATCGGCATTCAATTCAGATGTAGTTTTTGAAACTTACCAAGACCATAGAATGGCAATGAGCCTATTTTTGATCATGTTGAAAAAACCAGCCTATCAACTAAGCGATTGTGAAACGGTTAAAAAGTCGTTTCCTGATTTTTGGAAAGAGCTTGAAAAGTTGGGGTTTGAATTTGAATTAGCATAATGGCAGGCAATACTTTCGGACAAGCATTTAGAATAACAACATTCGGCGAATCGCATGGGCCAGCAATTGGTGTGGTGATTGATGGTTGCCCACCAAATTTGCCAATTGATATTGCCAAAGTTCAAGCTGAACTCGACAGAAGAAAACCTGGTCAAAGTGCCATTACCACGCCACGAACAGAAAGCGACCAAGTAGAAATATTATCGGGCGTTTTTGAAGGTTTGTCAACTGGTCATCCTATCACTTTGCTCATTCGCAATACCAATCAAATCCCGAAAGATTACTCGCATTTAAAAGACATTTATAGGCCTTCTCATGCAGATTATACCTATCAACAGAAATATGGCATAAGAGACTATCGCGGTGGTGGCCGGGCATCGGCGCGCGAAACTGCAGCTCGTGTGGCTGCAGGAGCAATAGCCAAACAGTTGCTCGCTGAATATGGAGTAAAAATAACGGCCTTTACTCAGCAGATTGGAAATATTGGCCTATCTCCTTCTCATACCGTGGATTTTAAGCAAATTGAGGGTAATTTGGTTCGTTGTCCAAACGCTGAAATAGCAGCTGAAATGGTAAATGCCATAGAGCAAGCAAAAGCAGATAAAGACAGCCTAGGTGGAGTTATTAAATGTCTTATAGAAAATGTCCCCGTTGGTTTAGGAGAGCCCGTTTTTGACAAACTAGAAGCAGATTTGGCCAAAGCCATGATGAGTATTCAGGCCACCAAGGGCTTTGAAATTGGTTCTGGTTTCAGCGCTGCCAGCATGAAAGGTTCAGAACACAATGATTCTTTTATAAACCCAAATGGTGACTCCATTTCAACTTCTACTAATCATTCAGGTGGTATTCAAGGTGGAATTTCGAATGGAGAACCCATTGAAATGAGAATTGCCTTTAAACCTGTTGCCACCATAGGTAAAGAACAAGAAACAGTTGATAAAGACGGCAATGCTGTAAAACTAGAAGCAAAAGGTCGCCATGATCCTTGTGTTGTACCAAGAGCCATTCCTATTGTAGAAGCCATGGCCGCACTGGTTTTAGCAGATCATTGGGTTCGATATAATGGGAATAGACCGCTATAAAAGTTAAAGGTGAAAGGTGAAAGGTGAAAGGTGAAAGGTGAAAGGTGAAAGGTGAAAGGTGAATAGAGAATAGCCATTAGGGTATAGAGACTAGAAACTCAAAACTTCAAACCGCGTTTCCTTTAAACTTTGAATTTTACCCTTTGAACTGCTTGTTCAATGTCATTAGATTTCTCGCTCTGCTCGAAATGACCTGGGAGCAAGACTTTGGACTAGCCATTAGTGAATAGCGAATATTAAACATTGAAAATTTAAAATTCAACATTAATTCAATTAAAAACTAAACACTAAGCACTAAACACTAAGCACTAAGCACTCAAGACTCAACACTCAAAACTATCTAACCGCAACACTTTTTGATTTAGGAAATTTAATGGTTACGGTGGTTCCTTTTCCAAGTTCTGATTCAATTTCTAAATCGCCACCAAGCACGCCCATCATGTCTTGACAAAGGCCTATTCCTAAGCCCGTGCCCTTCTCACTTTTGGTTCCTTGAGTCGATTTTCGATTGTTTGAATTCAATAGCTCAGCAATGGTTTCTTTGCTCATGCCAACGCCATTATCAGCTATTTTTAGGGCATGATAACCAATTTGTTCTTCGTAAGAAACTGATATGGCGGTGTTTGACTCTGAGTACTTAATTGAATTAGTAAGCACATTTCTCACCACTAATTCAAGCATATTTACGTCGGTTTTTACACGTTCAGGAGCTTGGCTTAAGTCAACTTTTAAGGCAATGCCTTTTTCATTTAATTGAGTGTTGGTTTCAAGTTGAACATCTTTAATTAAGCTATGAAGCGACACTTCGCTTAAGTTTAAACTAAAACCATCGCTTTGCGATTTCACCCAGTTTAAAAGATTTTCAAGCAGAAGATTTACGCTACGTGACGATGCATCAAGCTTGGTCATAAAGGCTGGCACTTCGTGAGGTTTCACACTTCCATTAGCAAAAAGTTCGGTAATGCCGGTAATGCCGTTCATTGGGTTTCTTATATCGTGGGCTACAATGGCTATTAACTTGTTTTTGAATTTGAGCGTTTCTTTTAATTCTTGGTTTAATTGGGCTTGTTGAATACTGGCCTGGCGCAATTTTTTGCGTTGAAAAATGAAATAAACTAAAGCAAAAC
>JAGQWA010000141.1 GCA_020437725.1 Bacteroidota bacterium
AAAATTTATAAATCGGTACCAACAGGTCAAGCACCGCTAAGAATTGTTTTTGAAGACCAAACCAACTGCAATGTTCATCAACGAAAGTGGAATTTTTGGGGAGGCCAAGCCGCCAACGATACTGCCAAGCAGGTAGAAGTGTATTATGAAGTAGGTGGTGATTACCAAGTAGAACTTTTTGTTTATGATACTGTTGCCAACATTTTTGATTCAGCCAGCTTGGTTTTGTCGCTCATTCCCCAGTCAGTAAGAAATCACCGAGCCAATAAAATTGAATTCTTCCCAAATCCTGCCAGTACTTTGGCTACTTATAAAAGTGATTTGAATTTTGCTAATTATTCCATTTATAACGCAAGCGGCGCTTTGGTAAAAAATGGGATTCTTAACCATCACGAAATACCCGTACATGATCTACCGGCTGGAAGTTACTATGTGAAATTGGTGGGTAATCAAATGAGCTTTATTGGCAAACTTCAAATTCTGCGTTAGCGCGTTGTTATTGTTAGCTTTGCGCCGATTATGAGTCAAGAAACATTTAATTCTAATAAAGCGCCAGAACCAGTGGGCCTGTACCCACATGCTAAGCGCGTTGGCGATTTACTTTTTCTTTCTGGAATAGGCCCTAGAACCAGGGGTTCAAAGAAAATTCCCGGTGTTGAACTAAATGAAAATGGCGAAATAGAGTCATATGACATTGCAGAACAAACTCGCTCAGTGTTTCAAAATGTAAAAGACGTTTTAGAAGCTAGTGGCTCATCATGGGATAAATTGGTAGATGTAACAGTGTTTCTCACTAACATGAAAGCCGACTTTAAAACCTACAATGCCATTTGGGCCGAATATTTTAAGGATGGAGCGCCTTGCAGAACCACAGTTGAGATTCTTAGTCTTCCAACCCCAATAGCCATTGAGCTTAAATGCGTAGCAACGGTTTAACCGTAAAATTCTAATGCTAGTATCTTTAGATTGTGGCAACTCACAAGCCAAGCTTGCTTACCATAATGAAAGTGGCGCTGTAACAAACGTTATAACCCTTTCGTATGAAATAGATATTACCCAAGAATTGGCCAATTTGCTTCAAAATTCAGAGCTCATTTACTGCACCGTTACCCAATCTCCAGATTTGGTAAAGTGGTTAAAACAAAATGCCCCAAACAAGAGAATAAATGCTACCTGGAATTTTCCATTCAAAATTGAGTATGCCACACCCTCCACTCTGGGCGCTGATAGACTTGCCGCTATGGCAGGTGCCCGAGCTCAATTTGCCAATTCAGCCCTGCTAATTATAGATATTGGCACTTGTATTACTTATGATTTTATAAATGAGACTAATACCTACATAGGTGGCGCCATATCACCTGGAATAGACCTTAGATTAAGGGCTATGAACCAATTTACCAATCAACTTCCATACAAGGCATTACCTACTGATTATCAGGTAGATATAATAGGTAATTCTACCCAAAATTGCCTCTGGTCTTCAGCCCTTTACGGAACCTTGTTCGAAATAGATTCTTACATAAAAACGTTAACCCCAAGTGGAGAATTTAATGTAGTATTAACAGGGGGCAGTGCCAAGTATTTGGCCAACAAACTTGAATGTAACACATTTGTCGCGCCAAATCTAAACCATATTGGCCTTCACAAAATATATGAACTAAATGCAGAGAGATTTAAGCACTAAAAAACTCGTTGTTCTTCTATTATCTATAGTGCTAACAGGCCAATTATCTGCGCAAAGCATTTTTTCTCCCTTGTCTATAACTGGGCTCGGAAAAATGCAAGATTTTGATCAAGTTAGAAACATTGGCATGGGTAGGTTAAGCAATGGCTTTTCAGACCCATATTCATTTAACCTAGCCAACCCCGCATCAATGGCCTGGCTAGATTTAACTGTTATGGATATGGCTGGCTACGGTGAATTTAACCAACTAAGCACTTTAAATGAGCAAGCAAAATTTTACAATGCTGGTTTGGGGTATTTTTCATTGGCTATTCCATTAAACTATAAAAAAGACTTTGTAAGTGCCATTAGCATTAAGCCCTTCTCACTAAGTGGCTATGCAGCCCAATTAAAAACCAATTTAGATTATAGGGTTGAAAATTATTCGTTTGAAGGAAATCTTTCTCAAGCCAGCCTTTCATTGGCCAAAGGCTATAATCTAAAGAGCTACTCTAACAAACAGCTTAAGCAGCTTACTCGTAATAAGGACACTTTTTCTACCTCAAAATTTGGAATAGGTGGAACAGGCACCTTTCTTTTTGGCGATGAAACCATCTTGAGAGAAGTTCAGCATCCTGACTCTGTAATTCTTCCTATAACCAGAACCTCAACCCAATATTTTGTGCGGGGATTTCAATACACTTTAGGAGCTCATTTAAAACTCACCAAAAACTTCGGAATTGATGATTCTACCGAAATAAACATAGGTGTTTCGTTATCAAATGCGCTTAGAAGCAATGTAAATACTGAAAGATTTGCCGTACAATATTTTGTAAATGGAACCAATATTAGCATTGCTGACACGGTGGTTCCAAGACAATATGGTAATTCTACCCTAGCAACACCAACCAGAATTGGCGCTGGAATAATGTACACTAAAAACTACAATTTTAGAATGGGCGCAGACGTAAAATACCACATCTGGCAAAATGCGCAAATCCCATGGTCAGCCACTCCAAAGCACAATTATTTCGAGGCAAGTATTGGTGCAGGTTACGCTCCAAATAGCGCATACGAAGCCTCTACAAGCTATATTTCGAGAATTGAGTATCGAGCAGGGCTAAGGTATTTCAACACACAATTTAGCCTTAATGAAAACCGCTTAGGTGGTTGGGGCACGAATATTGGCTTTGGCCTTCCAATATTGTCAAGAACAGGTTTTTCAATGTTGAATTTTGCAGTTGAATACGAACAACTAAACACAAATACCAATTTGGTGTTTAACGACAATACATTGAGATTTTACCTAGGTATTACGATAAGAGAAAAATGGTTTCAACGCATTCAAATAGACTAATTATGAAAAGAGTTATGAAGAGTTTGACTGCCTTTATTATAATGCTGTTTGTAGCAAACAGTGTAATGGCACAGAAAGATTATTACGAGTTTCCGAAGAACAAAGCAGATTCAACCAAATGTGTTGAAAACATTAACATCTTCGATAACCAGTTTAACAACAAAAATTTTACCCAGGTACCTATGAAAGCCTGGAGATGGTGCTACAAAAACGCTCCAAAAAGTAACAAACTCATTTACCAATGGGGCGACGATATTTATTCTGACTATGCACGCCAGTACAGCAAAGAAGTAAGAGATGCCTATAAGGCTTATAAAACTTCAAATTCAGATGAAGACAAAGCTGCGTTTTACTCTGCTAATGAAACCTATAACAAATATGTTGACACATTAATTATGGTTAACGAGCAGAGAATGAAGGTGTTTGGTCAATATGAAGAAGATTCAGCAACATCATCAGCTCGAATTGCAATTGCACTTTATACCCACCGTAAAAAAGAAGTTGAAGATTTGAATCGTATTGTAGAAATGATTCAAATTCACAACCGAATTGCTGGAGAAAAAAGAATTTATGCAATGCCTGTTTTCCAATTTGGAGCCATTGACCAATTGGTAAAAGCTGACCAAATTGACACCAGCGAAATTGTTGACATTTACGTAAAGCAAATTGACTTTATTAGGGACAAAGCACTTGAAGAAGATGCTGAGAATGTGAAAATTTTGGAAGAAAATGGTGGAGATAGTACAGCTCTTCCAAAACAGAAATGGACCAAGTCTTTAAGCGAAGTAGAAGCCGTAATGAACAAATACCTTACTTGTAAAGTACTGGTGCCATTATATGAGCGCATGGTGGCAAGCGGCCAACCTTTAAAGAAAAGACAATTGCAAAACATGGTGAGCATGTTACAACTTAAGCGTTGCGACGACAGCGATGTGTACTTTACTCTTGCTCAAAATCTTTGTGATATTGAACCCAATTCTTCTTGTAATGTAGCTCTAGGAGATAAAGCGCTTAAGGATGGAAAATTTGCTGATGCTAAAACTTACTACCAAAAAGCACTTGATTTAGAAAAGGAAAGTAAGGTGCAACAAGCCAGTATTTGGTTAAAAATAGCGGGCTCAGAGCAGCGCGCTGGTTCTTGCTCAAATGCCATTGCTTCAGCTAAAAAAGCCGTGGCCTTAAACCCTAAATTAGGCAACGCCTATTTAATTATGGCAGCTTGCTATACTACCATTGCAAGAGCCAGCTGCAAAGAAGATTTTGATCGCGCAGCGAGCAACTGGGTAATTGTAGATTACTATTACAAGGCAAAAGTGGCAGATCCATCACTTTCTGCAACTTGTAACTCAAGAATTGCCAGCCATAGCGAGCATTTTCCAACTAAAGAAGACTTGTTCTTTAAGGAAATTCCAGAAGGCACAACCTATACAGTTCCTTGCTTAAGTGTAAGCACCACAGTAAGAGCCAAAAAATAAAACACATTTAACAAGGGTGGTTTCTCCAAAAGAGCCACCCTTTTTTTATTTCAATGAAAGCCTATTTTCTTCTCCTTTTATCCTTTATTCTTTTTGCTTGCACAGAAAATAGCATAGAGCAAATTGAAGTATTGGTTAATGAAGAAGATTTACCCATAATAGAAATGGATAGCGCTGAAATTGAGTATTCTGACTCGTCATACCTCAAGGCCAAAATTTTTGGAACGCTGGTTGAAAACTATATTAAGTTCGACGAGAAGTCTAAAAAAGAAACTGAAAAAAAGCTGATTCTAACCAACGGAATTAAGGCACTTTTCTACAATAAATATCGAGATGTAAATAGCACCCTAACGGCTTTTAAAGCCACTAGATTAGACAATGAGCGTTTAACTCATATTGAGAACAACGTGGTGGTGGTAAATACCAAAGGCGACTCGCTAACCACCGAATATTTGCTTTGGGACGAAAACACAAACAAAATCTCATCTAACAGAAAAGTGCGTGTAAGAACTGCTGACGAAATCATATTCGCAGATGGCTTTGAGTCAGACGTAAACTTCGAAGAAATCTCCTTTAAGAATGTTACTGGAACAATTAGTTTAAACTAAGTTCCTTTCTCTTTTCTATCCTTCTACTTTCTTGTAATCAGCTAAAAATTGCTGTAAACCAATATCGGTAAGTGGATGATTGAACAATTTGTCTATGGCTGAAGCTGGACAAGTAACCACATCAGCACCAATTTTGGCGCACTCTATAATATGCATTGGGTGGCGCACAGATGCTGCCAACACTTCGGTTTCGAACATATAATTGTCGTAAACCGTACAGATATCGGCAATTAGCGAAAGACCATCGGTACTAACATCATCAAGCCTGCCTAAAAATGGAGAAAGGTATGTTGCACCAGCCTTGGCTGCAAGAATGGCTTGGCCTACTGAAAAAACAAGGGTGCAATTGGTCTTAATTCCTTTATCTGTAAAATATTTAATGGCTTTAATTCCTTCTTTAATCATAGGAACCTTAACCACAATGTTTTCGTGCAAAGCTGCAAGCTCTTCGCCTTCGCGAATCATACCTTCAAAATCTGTTGATATCACTTCTGCACTAATGTCACCATCAACCATTTCGCAAATGGTTTTGTAATGGTTCAGCACATTTTCTCTACCTTGAACACCAATTTTAGCCATTAATGATGGGTTGGTAGTAACACCATCAAGAATGCCTAAGGCATTCATTTCTTGAATCTCTTTTAAGTCTGCGGTATCAACAAAAAATTTCATGTTATGCTTGCTCCAGTTAAGAGTGTGAATTTATATCAAAAAAAGGTAAGCTAACTGCATCGCACCGCTCAACCACCTCAACCTTGCTATCTTCCAATCCTGGGGTTGTAGGCAGGAGCTGGTCGTACAGCGCTTACCCGGGTGCAAAAGTATTGTTAGTACCAACTCTGCCAAATATTTCTCTAACATTTTCGCAACTATTTCTTCATCTTTTTAGCCTTCTATCTTTCAAAACCATTAATTGCTTTGATGGTTATTATTTTCGAAGCCATAACTACCCAACTTAATGAGCAGCAAAACCAATTTGGAATTCAATAAAAACGAAGACGAAAACAAGCTAAAACTATCTAAGCTACGTGCAAGGTTGGAGCAAATTCACCTTGGTGGTGGCCAGAAAAGAATTGCCAAACAAAAGGAACAAGGCAAGTTAACTGCAAGAGAAAGAATAGACTACCTAACTGATAAAGGCTCTGAATTTTTAGAAATTGGTGCATTTGCTGGTTACGAAATGTATGCTGAATATGGTGGCTGCCCAGCGGGCGGCGTGGTTACAGGAATTGGATATGTAAGCGGTCAACAATGCGTAATTGTAGCCAACGATGCCACGGTTAAAGCAGGTGCATGGTTCCCGATTACCGGTAAAAAGAACCTTAGGGCACAGGAAATTTCAATTGAAAACCACCTACCAATAATCTATTTGGTTGACAGCGCTGGTGTTTTTCTACCCACGCAAGATGAAATCTTTCCCGACAAAGAGCATTTCGGTAGAATGTTTAGAAACAATGCCGTAATGTCTTCTAAGGGTATCATTCAAATTGCAGCCATAATGGGCAGCTGTGTGGCTGGCGGTGCCTACCTACCTATTATGAGCGACGAAGCTTTAATTGTTGATGAAACCGGCTCAATTTTCCTTGCCGGACCTTACCTAGTTAAGGCTGCCATAGGCGAAGACACAGATCAGGAAACGCTTGGCGGAGCTACCACACAAACAGAAATTTCTGGTGTAACCGATAACAAGTTTAAAGACGATAAATCAGCGCTTGACTATATAAAAGACGTAATGTCTAAACTCGGCAAATTTGAAGAAGCAGGTTTTAACCGAATTGAAGCCAAAAAACCCAGAAGAAATGAGCAGGATATTTATGGCATTATCCCGCACAATAACCTAAAGCAATACAATACCCGCGACATTATTGATTGCCTAACCGATGCCAACACTTTTGAAGAATACAAAGAAGGCTACGGCCAAACCATAGTTTGCGGAACGGCTAGGATTGATGGCTGGGCTGTGGGTATTGTAGCCAACCAGCGCCAAGTGGTAAAAAGCAAAAAAGGCGAAATGCAGTTTGGTGGTGTTATCTATTCAGACTCGGCCGACAAAGCCGCACGCTTTATCATGAACTGCAACCAACGCCGCATACCATTGGTGTTTTTGCAAGATGTAACCGGTTTTATGGTTGGAACCCGAAGTGAGCACGGCGGCATTATTAAAGATGGTGCCAAACTGGTAAATGCCGTTTCTAACTCGGTTGTACCTAAGTTCACAATAATTACAGGAAACTCTTATGGCGCCGGAAACTATGCCATGTGCGGCAAAGCTTACGACCCGCGCTTAATTGCTGCTTGGCCCAACGGTAAAATTGCCGTAATGGGGGGAGAACAAGCCGCCAAAGTGCTTATGCAAATACAAGTAGCCAGCATGAAGGCCAAAGGCCAAGCGCCCGATGAGCAAGCACAGCAAGAGTTATACGACAAAATAAAATCGCGCTACGACAACCAAACCACCCCAGAATATGCAGCTGCCCGCCTATGGGTAGATGCCATTATAGACCCATTAGAAACCCGCAAATGGATTTCAATGGGCATTGAAGCCGCCAACCACAACCCTGTTATTGAGAAATTCAATGTAGGTGTTATACAGACCTAAGTTTTTTAAAAATCACCTAGGAGGGTGAGGGTGTAATCCGTGTTTGTTTTCAATATTCGTTGGACATAAATAATTTTAAAGTCCAAAAAGAAGAATCAAATGATAGCCTTACGTCCTTATCTAGAATTAATAGAAGACCAAAACCAAGAATTTGACCTTAATGTAGTTGCATTAATGAAAATAACTGATGGAGGCACAACCACTTACTATCA
>JAGQWA010000142.1 GCA_020437725.1 Bacteroidota bacterium
GGCGCTCTTAACGAAGAAGAGAATTTAGACAATCTTATAGCCGATTTAACCAAGGATGTATTACAAAAAAATGAATCTGACGTGAGAGCCACGTTGCCAATTGCCAGCTACACTTCATCGCAAGTAGTAACTTTTGGTGTTAACCGAGGGAAAAACAAATTGGAAATGAAAAATGAAAATAAATATGACGTGGCTGATTTTGTGGTGAAACTTACCGTTAAAATCCCTGATAATCACGACTTATCCATTAGCAATAAATACCACGATTTAACCCTTGATTCTTATTCAGGAAGGGTAAGAGCCGACATCTATAATGCAAAACTTTCATTGGGAGTTATAGGCGGTGATGCTGATGTAAATGTTAAATACGGAAGCATTCAAATAGGCATTGCCCGCGAAATAAACATTAACCTTTACGATAGTAAATTAACCCTTGAAAAAGCGGCAGGTTTAAAGCTAAACACCAAATATTCGAGAGTAAAAATTGGCGAAGTAAGAGAGTTAAACATCAATTCGTTTGATGATGAAATTAGCGTTGAATCAAATTTGGACATGCTTAGCTATTCGTCAAAATACTCAAGCATTCACTGTCAAAACATTGAAAAACTTAAGGCATCAATGTATGATGACCATTTAGAAGCAAAATCAATTACTGAAGCTTCAATTTCAGCCAAATACACAAGTATTCAGGCGGATAAAATTTCGAGAATATCAATGTCGTCAAGTTATGACAATAGCTTTTCATGTGGCACGGTAGGACTCATGAAAGTGTCAGATAGCAAGTATTCCAGCTATAAAATTGACTTAATAACCAACTCGTTAACTACTTATAGTCATGATGATACCTGGAAAGTAAAAGCCCTGGAGAATGAAGTGGCAAGCTTTAATGTAAGTGCTAAATATGGAAGTGTTGATGTAGGTTTTAACAAAGAGCTGGCACACATAATTAGATACGAAGGCAAATGCGGAGATTTTGATTATCCCAACATTGATTATACCACTGAAAAGTCAGAAGTGGTTGATGGAGAAAAGCGGCTAATACTTAAATCTGGTAGCGGAAAAGCAGCCTTTAATTTCAGGGTTTATTGCACCAATATTCACGTAAGTTTAAATTAAGCCAGTAATTGCCAACATCCCAATAAACTTCTAGGAAGAAGCAATTTTTTTGGCCATCTTGAATTGAATCTAATCTACCTTCGCACCGCATTTTTTAGCGCAAGATTTAGATACAAAATGAAGAAAAGCGAATTACTCATTGAGCGACGTAAAAAAGTTGTGGCCAATGGCATAAGCATGTTTTATAATTCAACCGTTGAAACAGCCAAAGACGGCGTTTTATACAATGTTGATGGAGAAGAAGTGATAGACTTTGTGGGTGGAATTGGCGTAATAAACTCAGGCCATTGTCCGCAACCAGTAATTGATGCAATTGTTGAGCAATCACAAAAGCTCATTCACTCATGTTTTCAAATAGCCACTTACGAACCCTATGTAGCCCTAGCTGAAAAGTTAACCGAACTACTTCCGCACGGAGATAACACCAAAGTAATGATAACCGGCAGTGGTGCTGAGTCAGTTGAAAATGCCATTAAAATTGCACGCCAAGCCACAAAAAGACGCTCAGTTCTTTGCTTTACAGGTGCTTTTCATGGTAGAACCAACATGACTATGGCACTTACGTCAAAAATTGCCTACAAAAAAGGATGCGGCCCATTCGCTCCCGAAATTTATAGAATTCAGTATCCTAACTATTATCGTTATGGTGATGGTTTAACACCAGACCAATTTGCTGATAGAGAAATTGCTCGTCTTCGCGAAGCCATGCTAAATGTGGTAAACGAAGAAAACCTAGCTGCCATTATTATTGAGCTTGTGCAAGGCGAAGGCGGTTTTTACGTGGCACCACAACGCTATGTTGAAGAACTTAGAGCATTATGCGATGAAAAAGGCATTTGCTTAATATTTGACGAAGTGCAAACAGGTTTTGGCAGAACAGGTAAATGGGGTGCTTACCAACATTATGGCGTAACACCAGACCTTTCAACTTGGGCAAAATCTATGGGAGCTGGTATGCCAATTGGTTGTGTTATTGGAAAAGCACATGTTATGGATATGGCAGCTCCAGGAACCATTGGTGGTACTTATCCTGGTAACCCGGTGGCTTGTGCTGCAGCTTTGGCCAACATAAAATATATGGAAGAAATTGACATAAATGCCATTTCTAACCAAGTTGCAGAAGTATGTTGGAACCGTTTTAACGAAATGAAAAGGAAATGCAGCGCCATTGGCGATGTGCGTGGAATTGGTGCCATGATTGCTTTTGAATTAGTTCACGATCATAACCCGAGAAAACCAAATGCTGAATTAACCGAAAAGCTTATAAGAGCGTGTTATGAAAGAAATCTTATTATTTTAAAAGCAGGCACCCATAGCAATATTATTAGAATTCTATCGCCGCTTACCATTTCTATGGAAAAGCTAAATAAAGGGCTAGATATTATAGAAGAAGAACTTTTAAGACTTTCGGCAGGTAGATAAAAACAGATTATTTTTAATATGAGAAATTTCTCTATTGCCGGCGTGCAAATGCACGTATCGGCAGCACATTCTAACGTTGAAATGATGAAATTCAAGTTAGATGTGCTAATGTCTATTTACCCTTGGGTAAACATGGTAGTTTTTAGTGAGTTATCTGTATATGGGCCACTAACACAGTATGCACAAGAATTTCCAAATAACGACATAACCACCTTTCAGGAGATGGCTAAAAAATACGGTATTTGGTTGCTGCCAGGTTCAATGTTCGAAAAAGACGGTGCAGATATTTACAATACTTCTGTTGTAATAAATCCCGACGGTGAAATAGTAGGTAAATACCGAAAAATGTTCCCTTTCTTTCCTTACGAAGAAGGCGTTAAAGGGGGCGATTCGTTCTTTACGTTCGATGTGCCAAATATTGGCAAATTCGGCGTTTCTATTTGCTACGATATGTGGTTTCCTGAAACCATTAGAACCTTAGCAACAATGGGTGCCGAAGTAATTCTGCACCCAACACTTACGGGTACCATTGATCGTGAAATTGAGCTTGCAATTGTTCGTGCAATGGCGGCTACTAATCAGTGTTTCATGTTCGATGTAAATGGTTTAGGCGCGGGTGGAAACGGAAAATCTATAATTTGTGGGCCTGATGGTAGGGTTATATACCAAGCCGGGCAAATTGAAGAGTTTTTTCCCATAGAACTTGACATTGAGCGCGTAAAAGCAAGTAGAGAAAGGGGAGTGCTAAGACTTGGCCAACCTCTCAAAAGCTTTAGAGACCATATTCATGAATTTAGCATATACAGAAAAGACACAAAACATCCTTATCTCGATTCTCTTGGTCCGTTAATTAAACCAAGTAAAATAAAGAAACAAGAAGGCGATTTAGAGATTATCTCTAATCCACCTGAGTTTGAAGGATACGCGCCAAAATCTCAATAATTAAAAGGCCTGCATTTGCGGGCCTTTTTTGTTTTTGGTTTCTATGGAATTGACAATGTCCCCATCTAACTTCCCCTCGGCGTTTGAACTTTCAAAACGTGATGTCTAAGAAAACATATGTCTGAATTCAAAATTTCTTTTTAGACAGCCCCTTGGACTGGCGTAATTTCGATTATCAATTTTCAGACATTCCTAAGAGTCATGTAATCAACCCAACTCCCCATATTTTCAACACCTTTGCTCAATCATGAAAACCCAAACTTTCTACGTAAAAGGAATGACCTGTGCATCATGCGCATCAAGTGTAGAAAGCATACTGCAAAGCTTGGATGCTGTTGAATCAGCCTCTGTAAATTTTGCTGATAATTCGGTAAATATTACTTGGGATGATACCCTTATGGCGACGCAAAATCTTGCGTCGCGACTGAAAACAATCGGCTACGAACTCATTATCGATGCCGATACCGCTGATTTAAAAAGCCTTGAAGAAGATCAACTTGCCAAGAGCAAGCTAAACATGCAATTGGCGGCTTTAATGGGATTGCCCGTATTTGTTCTCGGCATGTTTTTTATGCACGGTCAAGTTTGGGTAGAATGGGTTTCAATGGTGCTTACCGTCGCCATTATGGTATTTCCTGGCAGGCGGTTTTATATCAACGCTGTTAAAAGGGCCAAACATCGCCAGGCCAATATGGATACATTGGTGGCACTTTCTACTTCAATTGCCTTTTTATACAGTTTTTTAAACACCATTTACCCTGAGTTTATAGAAAGTTATAATCTGCATGCCGATGTTTATTATGAGTCGGCTGCCGTTATAATAGCCTTCATTCTATTAGGAAAATACCTAGAAGAGAGCGCCAAATCCAGAAGTCGCGATGCTATTGCTTCGCTCATGCAGCTTCAACCAAATACCGTAACCGTGATTAGAAATGGCGAAACGCAGCAAATTCAGCTTAAAGAAGTACATGTTAACGACCGAATTTTGGTGAGAACTGGCGACCGAATTCCCGTTGATGGCTTGGTGGTAAATGGCAGTGCTTTGGTGAATGAAAGCATGATTACCGGCGAACCCGAACCAGTGCTTAAAGAAAGAAAAGATGAGCTTTTGGCAGGAACCTTAAACGAAAATGGTTCGCTCACCATGTTGGCCAAAAAGGTGGGGGCCGACACTTATTTATCGGCCATTATAAATGCCGTAAAAGCAGCTCAGGGCAGCAAAGCACCAGCACAAAAAAGAGCCGATAAAATTGCAGGCATTTTTGTGCCAATTGTGCTGTTCTTGGCCTTAATTACTGCTGGTTTATGGTTGGTTTTTGGTGGAATTGATATGCTGCCAAACGCCATAAATTGCTCGGTGGCCGTTTTGGTTATTGCCTGCCCATGTGCCCTTGGATTAGCAACTCCAACCGCCCTAATGGTGGGTCTAGGCAACGCAGCAAAAAAAGGTATTCTTATAAAAGATGCCACCCAATTAGAAACAGCAGGCAAACTGCAACATGTGGTTTTTGATAAAACCGGAACATTAACCATTGGTCAGCCCAAAGTTGTGCAAGAATATGTGCTTAGAGCTGAAGATTTAGACAAGGTTTTGGCCATTGAAAAAACCACGCAACATCCGCTCTCTAAGGCGTTGATTGAGCATTTAAATCAGCAGCATTTTAATGATGAAGGCATTGAAATTAAAATGCCCAACACGGTTAAGGGTTTAGGTGTTTCAGCAGAGATTAATGGCGAGCTTTATTGTATTGGAAAACCTGATTGGGTGTTAGAACAAACAGGGTTTAACCGCGATTCTGATTTTTTACCCTATGATTTTGCAAAGGACAAAACCGTGGTTTTTGCCGCTAAAAAAGAGGCTTTTATTGCTGCTTTTGCCATAGAAGATGAATTGAAACCAGCTGTTAAAGATGCCATTACCACTTTAAAAAAGGAAGGCCTTCAGGTTCATTTGCTATCTGGTGATAAGCAGTTTGCCGTAGCACAGGTGGCAAAAAAAGTGGGTATTGATAACATTAAGGCAGAAGTGCTGCCTGCTCAAAAGGCAGAGTACATAAAGTCTTTACAGCAAAATGGCCAAATGGTAGCCATGGTAGGCGATGGAATTAACGATGCCGAAGCACTAGCCACCGCCAACGTAAGCATTGCCATGGCTAGCGGAACCAACGTTGCCATTGACTCTGCCGGAATTACCCTTTTGCATGGCCATTTAAGCGATGTTTCAAAAGCCATTAAGCTCTCCAAAGCCACGGCCAGCATTATGAACCAAAACCTATTCTGGGCCTTTATCTACAATATTATTGGCATACCCATAGCCGCCGGAATACTTTACCCTTTTGACGGCTTTTTACTAAACCCTATGATTGCCGGCGCCGCCATGGCCTTTAGCTCAGTAAGTGTGGTGCTTAATAGTTTGAGGTTGAGGGGAAGTTGAGAAGCTTCAAAATCCGCTTTTGTGTTTTTTTTATTTATTCTTCTTTGCTTTCGCTTCCATTTCCTTTAAGCTTTCTAGCTTAATTTTAATGAGTTGGAGAATTCTGGCTTTTAGCAAAAGTTCCCAAGCATTAACCATGAGAATCGAGAAACTTTCTTCTCGATAATTGAAATCAGGTTTACTGTAAATCTCAATAGCCGACAAAGCCGTTTGTACGGATTTTTCTAAAATGCGTTGACATCTGGCTTTACAGAACATGAGTGTTTAGGTTAAGATTTCAATTTGATGGGAATACTATGTTCCTTAATCTGTGCTGAACGTTCCTTAGCTACCAAAACGTATTGATATTCAAGCGGTTGAGATCTATACGTCATGTTCCTTATGCACGAATTAGAGTTTCTTAAAAGCATATTTGGCGTTCTTATCTCGTTGCTTTTCACTTAAACGAACCAAGATTTTCTCATTATCCATAAACTGATTCAAATAAAGTCTCACATTCTTCTCATGGATACCCGTTACCTCAACCAATTCGGTGATTGTCGTTTGATTATGATAGAATAGGTGCTGCAAAATCCTTTTTTGAGTGTCGTTGTAAGTAGCCCAATTATCTTGTACTGTTTTAAGAATGGAGTCTGATATAGTTTTGGTGTGGTTGCTAATCTTGTTTCGAAGTATTAAATACACATTTCCATTTTTCTCCACGTACTCGGGAGTTGAAAGCATCGATTTTTCCATGGATTGATAAATCCTGGAAACACCTTCATTCAATTGCCTTACAAATCCCATGTCTTCTAAAGCTCTTGCAATTCTGGGATTCCTCGAAAACCTTTCGGTTCGTATGTTTTCAACGTTTACCTGTGCGGGTAGTGGACCGCTGTTCGAGATTTCTAATCTGTCGTCATAATGTTTGATGTAAATGGCATTGCCTTGCACATTGTAAGAGCGGTGGCATAAAGCGTTTACAACTCCTTCAAGCCATGCCTCTTCTGGATATTCAGGCACTTTATTAAACCGACCTGTTTCTAAGTCTAAGAAGTAATAATCCTTTAGCGTGGCTTTTAGAAACTTTTTTACCTGGTCGATTATCCATGGGATATTATTTTCAAAGCGCTCGTCTTTTACCACGTTGTGTTCTGTACCCACTTTGGCATCCGTACCTTCATACCGAATATATCTGAGTGATGCCGATGTGATATACTTCTCAGGGTCTTTGGCAAATAGTAGAACGCCTGCTTTCTTAATTCTGAACTGGCCATCTTTTTTAATGGCCAAATGTCTTTTTACCAAAAGGTCAAAGACATCACCTTCATAGTTTAGCTTCTGTTTGTAGCCATTCAGCAGTTTTTTATCAAGGTCTTGAAAATCAAACTCAGGTTCAATCTCGTCTTCAAACTTTCGAATCTGCTTGTCATATTCCAAGTTTCTTACAGCATCGCGGTCAAGTTGCTTGTTTCGGTCATCAACTCTTAGGAAGATTTGTTCATTGTCTTTTCGCTTGAAAATCCGCTCAATGTCCTGATCTACATGGTATAAGAAAATGCGTTTACCTTCAATTTCAATTTCTTCAAGCTTGATATTTCCGTGGGGTTCAATAAAGTCAACATACAAATTCCTGTAATCGCTCAGCTTTTCGCCTAAGGCATTTAAATCTTGTATTTCTCCATCGTTAGCAACACCAAAGGCTAAAACACCACCGTCTGCGTTGAGCATGCCGATTAATTCATTAGCAATTTTGGTGGGAGCAATGTCTTTTTCACCAAGACCTTTGCGCTCAAAGTATTGGTTCTCGCGTTTCGTTTGAAGAAGCTCAAGAGTTATTTGTGTATTGAATTTTGAAACGACCATAGCTACCTTTTTACTCCGCCATCGGCTTTATCACACTTTCTACAAACGCAATTTTCTCCTCATTCAGGTTATACTTTTTATACAACTGTTGGTCAATCTCTGAAATGGATTTGCTCAAATCAAAGTA
>JAGQWA010000143.1 GCA_020437725.1 Bacteroidota bacterium
GCTTTCCAGACGATAATCGCCCAAAATTGATGATATATGAGTTCTGTTTCGACATACTTACCCGAAAAAGGGGTGCAAATATAAATTTTCTTACTTGACGTTCAATTCTTTAATCGTCCTTTAATTGTGCCTTTTTATTTTCTAGTGGTTGGGCGGTGCTTTCGCTGTGCATGGCTCTGTTTCTTATAATTTTTGAAATCAAAAACATGGCTTCTTTAAAAGACTGGGTATTTGCAATTCCTTTCCCAGCAATTTGATAGGCAGTTCCATGATCGGGAGAAGTTCTAAGTGCGGGTAAGCCAGCTGTGTAATTAACACCATTTTCAAATTCTAAAAGTTTAAATGGCACTAAACCTTGATCGTGGTACATGGTTAAAACTGCATCGAATCCGCTATGCATACAGGTGCCAAAAAATCCATCGGCCGGATAAGGGCCAAAAGCCAGAATTTTTTGGCGGTTGGCTTCATCAATTGCGGGTTGAATATTTTCTGATTCTTCGTTGCCAAGCAGGCCATTTTCACCAGCATGGGGGTTTAAGCCTAAAACTGCAATTTTTGGTCTTTCAATTCCGAAATCTTCAATTAATGATTGATTTAAAATTTTAAGTGCTTTTAAAATCTTTTTCTTGGTAACGGCTTCAGGTACTTCTTTTAATGCAATATGGCCAGTTACAGTTGCCAATTTTAGCTGCTCGCCAACCATCATCATTAAGTAATTGTCTGTTTCGAACAAATTGCCGAGATATTCAGTATGTCCGGGAAATTTAAAAGAACTGCTTTGAATAGTTTCCTTGTTAATTGGACAAGTTACCAGACCATCAATTTTTCCTTCTTTTAAATCGGCAGCAGCTTTTTGTAATGATTGCAATGCTGCCGAACCGGTACTTCTATCTGGCACACCAATTTCTATTTTTACTTCGCCTTCCCAAGCATTTATTAGGTTTACTCTTTTTGGTTGTATACCATCGGCATTGTCTATAGTTTGAAAACTAAATTGCTTTATGCCTAGATGATTTTTATGATAAATAATGGTAGGTGCTGAAGCATAAATTACTGGCGTAAAGAATTGTAAAAAATTACCTTCTTTAAACGTGTTTAGAATTAGTTCGGCGCCTACTCCATTTAAATCGCCAATGGTTATGCCTATTTTGGGAATTCTATTGTTGCCTTTACTCATTTGCAAAATTGAATCGCAAAAATATGCCCTCTAATACATGATTAGGTGCAGAACCTGTTTAAGATGAAATCTGGGTTTAATATTGTGCTGTGGGGCACGAAAAAAAGAAACAATTTGGCCAACATTTTCTCAAAAATGCTGGAGATGCGCAGCGAGTAGCTGATGCATTGCAGGGCTGGGGTGATTCTTACAATCAATTGCTTGAAATTGGTCCCGGCGAAGGACGTTTAACTGATTTTTTGGTGGAGCGTGTTTCAGCCCATCAGCAACTTGAGTTAATTGAGGTTGACGACGATTTAATAAACCTGCTCAATGACAAGTATGGGGCAAGAGGCGTAAGGGTTCACCATGGAGACGTGCTTAAATATCCTTTTGGAGAGACAGATCAATGTGGTGTTATTGGCAATTTCCCCTACAACATTTCCTCTCAAATAGTTTTTGCCATTTTAGAGAACAGACATCTTGTACAAGAAATGGTGGGCATGTTTCAAAAAGAAGTGGCGCAACGTATTGTAGCCGATTCTGGAACCAAAGTTTATGGCATTTTGAGTGTTCTAACCGATGCATATTACAAGCGCCAACCCATTTTTACATTAAAGCCGGGCGCTTTTCATCCGCCGCCCAAAGTAAATTCAATGGTAATTAGGCTAGAGCGTTATCGCTATGAAATACCTGATATTGACAATAACTTGTTTTTTAGAGTAGTAAAGCAAGCATTTGGGCAAAGAAGAAAAACATTGCGAAACAGTTTAAAGGTGTATTTAAATGAAAATTCAATAAATGCACTTGGCGAAACTATCTTGCAGCGCCGAGCTGAACAGCTCAATCATCAAGAATTTTCTTTAATAACTAAGGTAATACAAGAGCATTGGCAGTAGAATTTACCAAAGACATATTTAGTGAGGTAAAAAGCCATATTGAAGACAATGATTATGGAAGAGCCGCAGATGTGCTAAAGCACCTGCATCCATATGATATTGCTGAAGTAATTGAAGACCTTGAAGACATGGCCATACCCATGCTCTTCGAGTTTTTTGACGCCGAATTGTCAGCCGAGATTTTGGCTGAAATGGACAATGACGATGCCATGAAAGTGATAAAGAACATGAAGCCCGATTTGGCTTACAAAAAGTTCTTTGTGCAAATGGACTCTGATGATGCAGCCGATATTATTAACCAACTTTCGGTTGACGATAGAAAAACCTTTACCGACTATCTAAAAGTAAACCTTGGCGAAGAAGCTTTAAACATTATTTCGCTTCTGAAATATGATGAAGATGTAGCTGGCGGTTTAATGGCCAAAGAGTTAGTAAGGGTAAATGTGAACTGGGACGTAAAAGCTTGTATAAATGAAATAAGAAGACAGGCAGACGATGTTGAAACCATCTATGCAGTTTATGTGGTTGACGACTCTGGAAAACTAATGGGATTAGTGCCGTTAAGCAAGCTAATTGTTTCTAAATCAACTGCTAAAATTAGCGAGTTCTACCATGATGATTTAACAAGTGTAGAAGATACCACACCCGGTGATAAAGTGGCCGAAATAATGCAGAAGTATGATTTGGTTGCCTTGCCAGTGGTTGATTTTAGGGGACGACTGATTGGAAGAATTACCATTGATGATGTGCTCGACTTTATTAAAGAAGAAGCCGACGAAGATTACCAATTGGCATCTGGACTCTCAGAAAATGTAGAGTACACAGATAAAGTATGGGTGCTTTCAAGAGCGCGTTTGCCATGGCTTTTTTTGGGTTTGCTGGGCGGAATAGCAGGCTCTGAAGTAATTGGGCTTTACGAAGGCGATTTAAAGTTTCACCCTGAAATGGCCATTTTTATTCCATTAATTGCTGCAATGGGGGGCAATGCTGGTGTGCAATCGTCGGCCATTGTGGTGCAAAGTTTGGCAGCAAAAAGCATAAACGAAAAAGGCTTGTTTACTAAGCTGGGTAAGGAGTTTAGGGTTTCTGTTCTAAATGGAATTTTATGCTCGGTAGCCATACTTGCTTATGGATTTGTAATGATAGATTCATTAAACTTAAGTTTTACCGTTAGCGCAGCCTTGCTAACCGTTATTGTTATGGCATCTGTGCTTGGGGCTTTTATTCCTTTGGTTTTAAGTAAATTAAAAGTTGATCCAGCTTTGGCAACCGGACCGTTTATAACAACAACTAATGATTTGTTGGGTCTTGGTATTTACTTCTTGGTTGGCAGGTTAATGTACTCGATAGATTTTACAGCAATTTTTTAGCATGAGCCCATCAAAAACAATCTTAATTGCTGATGATAGCCCGCAATGGTTTCTAGACAAACTATTAGAAGCTGGACACACACTCATCTATGAACCTGAGCTTACCAATGAGCAAATGCACGCTACTCTAAACAATTATCAAGTAGTGCTTATAAAATCGGCTTTAATTTTAAATAGGTCATTCTTTGAAAATCATTCAGAATTAAAATTGATTCTAAGGCCGGGCTCTGGTCTCGATAATATTGATAAAACGGCCGCACTAGAATTTGGGGTTGAAATTATTAATACCCCAGAAGGCAATTGCAATGCCGTAGGCGAACATGTTGTTGGGTTGCTTTTAAATATGGCCAACCATATTCCAAAAGCCATACACGAAGTGCGCAACAGCAAGTGGATTAGAGAAGAAAACCGCGGTTTTGAATTAGAAGGAAAAACCATTGGAATAATTGGTGTAGGCAACACAGGTACAGCAGTATATAAAAAGCTTGAAGGCTTTGATATGATTCGCCTTCCACATGATAAATACAAGCCGTGGATTGAAACCATAAAGCAAAATTCCGCGTCGCTTAATGAGCTTTTTGAAAGGGCTGAAGTAGTTACGCTTCATTTGCCGCTCAACCATGAAACCCGCCATTATGCCAGCTCGCAATTTTTCTCATTATTCAAAAAGCCCATTCATTTTATTAATGCAAGCCGTGGTGGGGTTTTGGATGAAAATGCATTGCTTCATGCTTTAGAAACTGGCAAGGTGCTTTCGGCTGCGCTTGATGTTTTGGAGTTTGAGCCACCAAGTATTTACCAAACCAAAGGCCTAGAAACATTTTATAAGTTGGTTAATCATCCTAAAATTATCATTACCCCGCACATAGCAGGCTGGACCCACGAAGCCAAGTTTAAAATGTTTGATGGCTTACTTAAAAAATGGTGGAAATAACTTTATAGCAAACAGAATTGGCTCATTAACCAGTTATTAGCAGTTAATTGCCACCTGTGAAATGTTGCAGTTAATACTTCTTAACAAACCTTAAATTACTGCATCAAACAAGGGCATTGAAACATTTAAAGGCACATAAACTCATTTTGGCTTCGTTGCTTGTTTTATGTGTTCGTTTCACAAATGGTCAGTCTGATTTCACCAAAATTTCTTTTAGAAGCATAACCGTAGAAGATGGCCTATCGCAAAGTGCCGTGTTTGCAGTAGAACAAGATAAAACAGGTTTTTTATGGATAGGAACCGCCGATGGCCTAAACCGATTTGACGGTTATGAATTTAAGCACTACCGGCACCAACCCGGAAATGCCAATTCAATTTCAGATAATTTTATAATGGCCATTGAAGAAAGTGCCGACGGAAATCTATGGATTGGAACTTATGGTGGCGGGTTAAATAGATATGAACCAAATACGGGCAGATTTAAAAACTATTTGCAAAGCGATGAGTGCGATTTGGCAAGCAACGACATTTATGCCATTCAGTATTACCAAGGCAAATTATATATAGGAACTGCCAATGGTTTAAGCATTTATAATTTTGAAAATGAGTCTTTTACGTCATACAATTATTCAGGAACTTTTGATTATGAAGTTTTTAGTTTCGTAGAAATTAACAACCATCTCTTTTTAGGAACATCTTATGGGTTGCTTTACTTAAGCAACGATAAAGATGAACTTTTTGCTCTAGATAAAGGCGATTTTGCAGAATTGCACAACTATGAAGTAAAATCGGCAATTCAAGCTAATAATGGAGATTGTTGGATTGGAACCGACAATGGTTTGGTAGTAATTGACCGCAGTGGCAAAACAGTTTCCGAACTAAATTTTGATGAATTAAATGGGCTGCAAATAAATTGCCTTAAACAAGATTCTGACGAGCATATTTGGATTGGCACAAACGGAAATGGAATAAAAATTTTCGACCCAAACACTAAAAAGATTTATCATGCACAGCACAACCCTTACGATAATATGTCGGTTTCAGACAATATTATTAATTGCCTGCTCGAAGATCGATCGGGAGTTGTTTGGATTGGAACTTACGGTGGATACATTAACAAGTACGATAAGTACCTAAATCAATTTCAACTTTACACGCATCAACGTGGAAACCTAAAAGGTTTAAACTCTAGAAGGGTTTTTTCGCTTTATCAAGAAGGAAATAATATTTGGGTTGGAACAGATGGCGGAGGGCTTAATAAAATTATTCAGAACGACGATGATAAAAGTGAGTCGCGTTATGAATTTTATATGACTACAAGTGGCCTAACAAGCAATAGCGTTTGGGCCATAGAGCCAGCTGGAAAAAACCTTTATATTGGAACCCTTGGTGGCGGCTTAAACTTGTTTAATAAAAGCACAGGCAAGGCCAAAGCGCTTTCTCAAGACACCAGCAATGGTTTCGATTTAGGGTTTAATTATATCTATAGTCTTTCTCTTGATGATGACAGTCTTTTATGGATTGGTAGTGATGCCGGTATTTCATTGTATGATCCAATTAAACAACAGTTTCAGAATTTTACGCTAGATACTGCAGATTTTAGAACCTTTAGTAAAAATACAGTGCTTACCATTTTGCACGATTCTAAAGGTAGACATTGGCTTGGAACATTTGGTGGTGGGCTAACATGGTTCGATGAAAAAACAAAAAAGAGCATTAAACACTTTAGGCACCAAAGAGACAATGCCCGCACTTTGAGCTACAATAAAATTATGTGCGTGTTCGAAGACAGCAAAGCGCGTATTTGGGTAGGCACTTTTGGTGGTGGGTTAAATTTATTTAATGAAAGAACACAAACCTTTACCAATTATACCCACAATGATGGGTTGCCAAACGATGTAATTTATGGCATTCTAGAAGATAAAAATGGGTACCTATGGCTCAGTACCAACAAGGGTTTATCTAGATTCAACCCTGAACAAGTAACCTTTAAAAACTTTGATTATTCTAACAATCTACAAAGTGATGAGTTTAACCAAGGCGCTTTTTGTGCTGGCCAAAATGGGTTCTTTTATTTTGGAGGAATTAATGGCTTCAATGCTTTTAATCCGCTAAATCTTAAAGAAAATGGTTATGCACCCGAAGTGCTAATTAAGGCGTTTTCTAAACCAGGTAATGAAATAGGTTCAAGCATTGGCAGCAGTGTAAACGAAATTCGATTGCGATACCCAAACAACAGCATCATTTTCGAATTTGTGGGTTTCAACTATGTAAGCAGCTCTAACAATAAATATAAATACCAGTTAGAAGGATATTCTAACGAATGGATAGTGCCAGGAGATCAGCGAGTGGCCGCTTACACCAATTTAGAAGCCGGCGAATATGTTTTTAAAACCATGGCCAGTAATAATGATGGTGTTTGGAACCAGCGCCCAGCAACAATAAAGTTAATTGTTACAGCACCCCTCTACAAGAAGTCGTGGTTCCAAACCGTAATGTTTTTACTTATTCTCATAGTAATTATCTCAATTACGGTTTTAATTATTAGCAATGTGCGCTCTAGGGCCAAACAAGAGTTGGCAGAAACTAAGCTGCGCGCAAGCAATGCCGAAAGAGAAAGTATTCAACACCAGCTTACTTCGCTTAGAGCCCAAATGGACCCCCATTTTATTTTTAATTCCCTAAACTCAATTCAGCATTTTATTGCTCAAAACGAAACCAAACAAGCAAGGCAGTACCTCAGCAAGTTTGCCTCATTAATTCGCCAAATTCTCAACAATTCAAGAGAAGAAACCATATCAGTGGCCGAAGAGCTCGATGCTTTGAAGCTCTACATAGAGCTGGAGCAATTGCGTTTTGACAACAAGTTTGCGTTTGAGTTAAAAACCAGCCAAGAATTTGACCAAGACGAAGAAGAGATACCTTCAATGCTTATACAGCCTTATGTAGAAAATGCCATTATTCACGGCTTAAAAAATAGAGAAGGAAAAGATGGTCTTTTAAAAATTGAACTCGAACTAAAAGGCGAGTTTTTAAAAATAGCCATTGAAGATAATGGCGTTGGGCGAGTGGCAGCAAAAGAAATAAGACAGAAAAAACTGTCAAAGTATAAATCATTAGGAATGTCAGTTACGCAAAGCAGATTGCAATTGTGGAGCGAAAGCAATCAACCTGTAGTGCGAATTTTAGACCTTACCAACTCAAATAACCAACCCACCGGTACCAGGGTTGAAATTGAAGTGCGCAGAGGTCGTTTTGTTGAACCTTAAAATGTAATTACCATGTTGAAAGCCATTATTATTGACGATGAACTAAGAAGCCGCGAAAGCTTGGCTCATATAGTTGCAGAAAATTGCAACAATGTGCAAATTGTAGAACTCGCCGAATCTGTAGAAACCGGAGTAAAATCTATTCTAAAAAACAAGCCCGATCTAATTTTTCTTGACATAGAAATGCAAGATGGAACTGGTTTCGATTTATTAGAAAAAATGCCAAATGGCCAGTTCGATGTAATTTTCAC
>JAGQWA010000144.1 GCA_020437725.1 Bacteroidota bacterium
AATGATAGCGCTCAAAATTGTTAGCTTGATTCGTTGGTTTTTGAACCATTTTAACCACACCATTAGGGAACAAAGCCTTTTGTACTTCATTAGCCCAAAAATATGTTTTAGAATAGGTATTTTTCAAGTAATCATAAGCTTGTTGATGCTCAAGATTATCAGAATCTTTTTTAACACCCGCATACTTCACTAAGTATTCAAAATCCGTGGGAACAAAAAAATCCATGACTTCTTCGATTATTTTTATTGTTATAACAAAATCCTTGCTGATGTTAACATCTAAAAGGCTACTTGATAAATGATTTTTGAAATAATCATTCTCTTTTAAAACGTAAAATAAATCCCTACCATGAGCATATGCATTTTTTGATATTTCAAGCTCTCCCTTTCGAATAACAAAATTTGCATAATAGGATGCTCTTTTCCCAAAGTTTTTTAATTGGGATACAACAAGCGTTGATATTGATTTACCTTGTTCAAATGGTAAAAGCAAATTTGGCAATACGCTTCTCCAATAGGCAATATAAATATCATCACCCATTTAAAAACCTATTCATACAGTTTGTCATTTTCATCTTCTAATTCAACTAAATAAATATCTACTACGCGCATAACAGGCACATATATTCCAAAGGTTTGTTGCAATAAATCTTGACAATTTTTTATTGATTTCGAATTACAAGTGGCAAAATCAATTATTTCTTTTAACGATCCTTTATTGAAGGTTTGTTTTATTGCTAACTTTTTTAATCCCTTCTTTAAAAAACGATCGTAGGCAGGGGTGCATCCTAGAGTACCTAATAAAACTTTGCTCAATAAGGTATCAGTAGGCGAAATAGCTTTTTGCTTTCCATTTTTTAAATACTTTATTGATTTAAGGTGTTTGGCTAACTTTTCTTTTAATTTAAATATATCATTTATGGCGCTGGATTTAATTTCTGATGAACTTTTGCATCTTAAGTGATAAAACTCTTTTGAACAGATTAATTCAATCACACCTTCAAGCGATTTGTCATTGGTAAACAACAGCCCGCTTGAACCCCGATACATTCCATAACTTGCTAAATATGAAACTAATTGTAGCCGAAGTTCACTTGAAATAGCATTTGATTCAAAAGCTTTGAAACAAAAATCCCAAGAGCGGGCTCTATGATATGGATTTGCCTTTACCTTATTGATATGTCTATTAACTATAGTTTCTATAGAATTTTCCATTCAAGTGACTTTAAAGTTCATTTTTTTTACCATTATCCGTTCTTACAAAATGGCCGTTTTGGTATTTTACTTGGTAGTTTTTCATAGGCTACTTGCTTTAGTTAATAAGGTCTATTACAATTTTTCCTTTTATGGTACTAAAGTATTCTTGATTAGGGCTAGTAGGTTTATCGGGCAGGGTCATACTTAGCCATTTAAGGTTTACCAAATGCACCATGTGTTTTAAGTAATTTTTTCGGTGGTTGCTTATGCCCAAATGCTGCAACATAATCTCTCTGTTTTGCGGACTACTGCTTATTTGCAATAGCAGTTCGTCATTTGTATTAAGCACGCGCTCTATAACAATTGCCATTGCTTCTTTCTGTTCTTCATTAAGCATTTGTAAAACTGCTGTTGCTACAACATGTGGTTCTGCAGCACTTGTAGCTTGAGCACCACCTTGTGCATTAGTTGCGTTTGCAGCACCTATTGCCTTATTAGCTTGGGCACCAGCTAAGGCACTATCTACTTCTTTTGTGTTACTCTTTTGCTTAGCATTAGCATCTGTAAGCGTATTAGCTTGTGCACCAACTAGGGCACCATTGCTTGTAACATCTGCATTTACAGTAGCTAGAGCTATATTAGCTTGCTCACCAGCTAGGGCACCGGCTGCTATTGCTTGTAAGAGTATCTTGTCTAAGAGTGCGTCTATACCAGTATAGTTATTAGGCACACCAACAATTTCATCAACGCTTATTTCACATTGCCAAAATGCAGGGTGTTGTTTAAGCGTAACTTCAAAATAGGTTCTCTCATCATTGGTTTCAAACACAGGCTTTGGAGAACCATTATGCGTAAGCTCTGCCATTACCTTAGGTATGCCAGTTGCTCTTCCTTCAGTTAGTCTAAGCTCTTTTAAAAAGGCACCTAGCCTACGGTTGCGGTAGCGTCTTGCCACCACTTTACCTTTATTAAACGCTTCCAGTTTAATTGATCTATCAGGCCCACCTTGGTATAGTATAACTATACTGTTGGCGTAAACCCTTATTTCTATGGGTTCTCTTAAACTATAATCTCTATGAAAAAAGGCATTTACTACTATTTCTTCAAGTGCATTATATGGGTAATTGTAAATGCGAACACTCTTTTCTGTGCCAGTTGGCTTGCTCACAATTTCTTTTAGAAAGTTGGTTTTAAGTAGGTTGAGTGTTTGTGTAATTTGGTTTTGAACAGGGCCTGTAATAACAGGAAATTCTAAATAGTCTTCTGCTTCGCCTTTAGGAAAATGAACCACTTCAACTTTTGTTTCAGGAAAGAAATTATGCGGTTTTTGGTTGAAGAGCATAAGCGCCACATTGCGTGGTAATAAATGCTCGGGTGGGCCTGATAACAACTCCATGTTTTGGAGCACAGTAGTATGGTTAGTAGTACCTATGTCATGGCTTAGTTTACTATTGGTGGCTTGCAAATGGTGTTGTACCAAAAGCATATCAATAAAAGCAACAGTGGCATTTTGGTTGGGTCTATCATCAAAAGGCACTCTATTGGCCAAGTTCATTAACTCATTGCGCTGCTCAATATTGGGCTTTATTGAGTTGGCCAAGTGCCGAATATAGTAGTTATACACCTTGGTCTTAGCTGTAACATTATCGGGTACTTGATATGGGCGATTATCGCCACCCGGCACCCAAATAATGAGCACTTTTTTACCATCAAGCTCCTGGATATCAACCTTAGGGAAATACTCAGGCTGCATAAGCTTGTTAAAACCAATCATGGCCTTTTGAATTTTGGCTAGTTCGGTATCAGTTAGTCCCTTAACCGGGCGTTTGGCTTTGCTGCTCTCGTCTTCTTCAACCCCAACTAAAATGTAGCCACCATTCAGGTTTTCAAAATCGTTGGCAAAAGCACAAATTGAACGGTAAATAGCATCTGGGTTCCAGCCAGTCTTATATTCAATTCTATCATTCTCAATAATGCTATTGCCTATTAGATCTTGTATTTCAATTAATATGGCCATGTTACTTTCTTATTGTCTTTACCGCTGATTAACCTGATTATTTGATTTCGATGATTTTGTTTTCACTTCTAAATATTTAAAAAAATCATAGTCCATCATTTAATCTGCGAACATCAGCGGTTAAGACCTTTTGAATTTACCACTCTTTTATATTGCAAGCTTTTTGACCCGAAATTGATTAATAAGCCAATCTCTAATTCAAAAGCTTCTAAATAATTAATGGCTTGTGCTAAATGCACATCTTCTAATTGAATAATGGCTTTCAATTCAACGCAAATTATACCGTCAACCAAAAAATCTACCCTGCGTGTGCCTATGTTTTCTTGTCGGTAATAAATGGGCATTTCTTTTTCGCGCTCAAAAGCCAAACCAGCGTGTGCCATTTCAATTGCTAAAGCGCGTTGGTAAATTACTTCTTGAAAACCATTGCCAAGTACTTTGTGTACCTGCATGGCACAGCCAATTATTTTACCGGTAAGCTCTGAGTATTTGTATTTTCCGTTTATCATTCCTATTGTCTTAACCGTTGATTTATCTGATTACGCTGATTGCCATGATTTTTTGTCTTTGCGATGTTTGACCTGATTATTTGATTTCACAGATTTAAAAATACAAAATCACAATCCATCATTTCATCAGTGTAAATTGTCTTAACCGCTGATTGATCTGATTAAGTGATTTCGCAGATTTCATTTTTATTCCACACTATAAAAAATCACAGTCCATCAATTAATCAGCGGAAATCATAGTTCAGACAACCAACGCCTCATACTCCGCTTGGCTCATCCAAAAGGGCTCATCGCCCAATACCGTAAGCACTTCTTGGTAGCTTAGGTTGTAGAGTTTGAAGACAAGTGAATCAATTTTTCTTTCTAAGTCTTGATAGTTTTCATTTGATTGAATCTTAGCGATAATTTCATCTACCAAAGATTCTATTTCACGCTGCTGATTTTCATTTGGATAATACACCGGCAATGGTTCTAGTGCTTGAACACTAATTATTAAGTCTCCCATTCCTGTTTTCGGTGAATATTGATGTAAAAAGTACTTGCAGACCTTTGAATTTAGCAAACCTGTAAGATATTTTACTTTTTCGCCAGTTGCCAGACAAGTACTATCTAAACTATAAATTTCTTCCGACGAATAACAAAACCGTAAATCTGAGCCAATGCGTTTCCATATAATTTTTTCCTTTAAAAACTCTTTGTAATAACCGATTTGGTCTTGTGTTTCAAACCATTTGTTTCCAGTTTTTTTACGTGTTTTTTCCTTTTCTCCATTCTCATTAATAAAGGTTTCGCCAACCTGTTTAAGCTTAGGCAAAAAGCCGCTTAGATATGATTCTATTGCAGGATAATCTGAAATATCTAATTTAAGCGCTGGAAAAAGTGACACTAAATAACTGCCCTGCCATGAAGTATGATATGAGTCAAGTTCGCGACCTCTGAGTAAGGTCTTCAGCACCTTTTTACTGCTTGAATGCTCTTTTATTAAATTATTATAGTAGTCATCATTCAAAATAAAAACAGAGTTCAATCCAGTTTTAATACCAAAATTGATTTTCAAATCCCAATCTCGCAAAGGCTTGCCAATTTCTAGAATCTTTTGATTAATAGAATGTTTTTCAAATGAAGTGATTGTCCAATCACCTTCCTGAATTCTACTGAGCTCAATCATTTCTTCTTCATTTATGGAGACTACCCCACTTAAATCTGAAATACTAATCCCCAAGGCCTTTGATTTGAAATTTTGGTTTTGCAATACCATAATGTTGGTATCAACAGTAGCAGAATCGAATACGCCAGGACCAAGATTGATTAGTTTCAGAGGATTTTTTTGCATGAAAAAATCCTTTAGAACTTTTCCATAAGCTGCTTTTTCCCATTGGCTTGATGTAATAAAAACCAAAACTCCATTATCGGTAAGTAGTTGTGTTCCAATTTCATAAAAGAGCATATAAATATCGCCCGTTCTTGCAAATGTTTTAAAACCTAAATTCTGAAGTGTATCTGTGTACTCACCCATTTTTTGCAATTGCACATAAGGCGGATTACCAATCACAATATCAAAACCCACTTTATCTGTAAAAACAGGATTTAAAACATCAGGAAAATCAAGTCCCCAATCAAAATGTACAAATGGCTTATTGTTCTTTTTATAGGCTTGTAGTTTGCTGTTTAAATTATTAAAACCAGCGGTTTTCAGTTGTATTTCAGCGTTTTTCTTTATTTCGGCGGGTGTAGGAAAAACTGTTTGTACAATTGGGTTTTGATAAATATAGTTGGCGCGGTTTACTGCATTTTGAGCAATTAGCACATCCAATTTCATTTGCCGTATTTCTACTTTTAATTTTTCTTTTTCGGCTCCAATAATATTAAAAAACTCAGCTTGTTTTTTTACTAGCTTGTTTAGGGCTTTGGTTCGGTTCTCTTCTAGTTCTTTAAGTTTTTTTGCTTCATCGTTAAGGGCGTTATTCACTGAGTTTTCCCATTGTATTTCAACTACTTCATCATCAACACGGCTCACCAAACTATCGCCCACTACAATTTTGTACTCAAAATTCGGCAAAGCTTCGGGCATATCTAAATCTACCACTAAACTTAGCCAAAAGCGCAAGCGGGCTATATCCACCGCACCGGCATCAATATCAACCCCGTAAATGCTGTGTTGTATTATGTTTTTCTTTACTACTTCGGCTTGCCAATCGTTCATTTGCCATACGCGCTCTACCATATCGGGGCTGTGCTCGTGCAGCACTATTAGGCTGTAATACAACTCGTTGAGCAAACCCATTGGAAAGGCACCCGAGCCTATGGCGGGGTCGCAAATTTTTACATCCTTCAGGGCACGGGTCAGGGTTTCGTCATAATCAGAAACGGCACCGGCTTCTTTGTAGCGTATAAACCGTTGCAAGCCGTTTTCCAAAATTTTGGCTTCTTTTGGCTCATTTGGCCATTGCTGGTTTTGCTCCAGGCTGGTTTTTAAGTATTGTATCAGGCTCTCTTGGCACATGTAGTGCACAATTTCTTTTGGGGTATAAAATGCGCCTTTGTCTTTGTTGTCTTCCAGCAAGTTTTCAAAAATGTGTCCCAGCATTTCAGGGTCCACTGCTACGGTTTGTTCGTCAGGCCCATCTTCATGAATGGTAAAGTTGTAAGCATTCAAAAAATCTAAGAAGCCGCGTTTATTGGGCGTTTCTGTATCATTTACATTGCTAAAATATGCAGGCGGAAAAGTGAGAAATCGGTAGTTGGGGTTTTCTTCGTCAAACAAACCACCGTTTAAAAAGGGAATGCTCACTTGGCTGCCATTAGGCAAGGTAAACAAGTCGCTTGGTCTTGGGGTATTCAGTGTATCAAAAAACAAAGGGCTTAGCCAATTGGTATAAAAATCTTCACCACCACCCGATGCGGTAAACAGGTTCATGATAAAGTTTTCGTCGCCGTCTTTATACGCTGTGTCACTAGCGCCCAGCCATTTTTTGCGCTGCACAAAGTAGAGAAATACAATGCGGCCCAGTAGTTTTTTACAGAAATCACGGGCTTCTTTTTCGTTACCCTTAAAATGAGAGCTCAAAAAAGCATGGGGCTCTGATTTTACTTCTTCTACCCATTTGCCGCCCTGTTTTACCATGCGCTTGCCGGTAAGGTATTGCACAAAGTTTTGGTAGTGCTCTTTGTATTCATTAAAAAAAGCCTTGCTCATTTTCTCTACTGAGAAAGCATCTTGAATATCGGCAAGGTTTAGGTGGCTAAGGTTGGTAAGTTTTTCAAGGCGCTGAGCGGCGGTAAAGGCTTGCTCGCCTTCGCCCAATAAAAAGGTAAAACGCTTGGGTTGGGTTTCGTGGGTTTGTATAAGCCCTCCTTCGTCAAGTGATTTTATTTCAGAAACATAACTTAAACGCCATTTATCATTTTGGCTAAAAGCAATAATGGCAGCATCAACATCTTGTTTATACACATCGCGCAAAAGTTTACGCAAGCTAATTCTGTTTCTATCCAACCAAACATTATCTGTAAGCTCAACATGGTAAAAGCCCAATACCCTTTCATCAGCGGTTTCAATGTTGCCCAGCTCAAATGCAGCGGTTGCCAAATTATTGGCAGGCAAAACAATGGCTTGTGTCGCTTCAAAAAGGTTGGTAACCGCAAAGTGGTCAATAATTATTTTTTTCCAGTTGTCAAGGGTAAAACTGTTTTCAAGGTGTGTGCGAAGTTCTTGCAGTGTCATAACGTTATTCTTCAAGGTTTTGTGTTAATTCTCTTTTTAGTTTTCTGCCTTTGGGTGTTAATTGGTATTGTTGGTTGGGGCTTGTGGGTTTATCGGGCAGGGTCATTTTTATAAGCTTTTGTTGCAAAGCGGGCTCAAGGTATTGGGTAGCGAAATTGGCACGGTTGCGCAGGTCAAGCACTTCCATAAGCTCGTTTCTTGTCATTTTTTTATACAAAACAAGCACTAGTCTGTGCGCCATATCTTGCACATTATCAAATAGTTGCGCGGTGTTTTGGCTTTCAGCTTGTACGGTAGCTTGTATGGTAGCTTGTATGGTAGCTTGTACGGTACGCCAAATGGTAATTTTTACGCCTTCGGTTAAATCAAAAGTGGGTTTTTTAAGCCCTGCCTTTTCGGTAAGGCCAAAAATTTCGCCCGT
>JAGQWA010000145.1 GCA_020437725.1 Bacteroidota bacterium
TGAAAGAATATGAACTCGAAACCGAGACCTTCCCGATGGCTATCGGGACATTCTAACCAACTGAACTACCAAACCTTCCTTTTATGTCTTTGCTGGTGTCAATTTTGAAAGAATATGAACTCGAAACCGAGACCTTCCCGATGGCTATCGGGACATTCTAACCAACTGAACTACCAAACCTTTCTGCTAAAGGTGGCGCAAATATAAAATGTTTTATCACCCGTGAAAATTTACTTCAAAAAAATCTTTCACTTTGTGGCATGAAGAGCAAATTAAAGGTGCTTTACACGCATATTTCAGGCAATTCTTATCAATATGTTTGGGATCTACAAGAGCGAATTTTAGCCTATAATATCAAGGTTAAACAATTGAATACCAAACACAAATGCAATGTTGAAACAGTGCAGGTATTTATTACATGTGAGCATAATCCAGTATATACTTTAGGCAAAAGTGGCGACCCAAAAAATTTGCTTCTTACTCATGAACAATTGAATGATCAGCATATTGAATACCACAAAATAAACCGTGGGGGCGATATTACCTATCATGGGCCTGGACAAATTACTGGTTACCCCCTGCTAGATTTAGAACAATTTAAACCAAGTGCAGCATGGTATATTGAGCAATTAGAAAGGCTGGCTACCGAAACATGTAGGCATTTTGGAATAGATACTTTTTTAATTCCAGAATTAACAGGAGTTTGGATTGACCCCGATGATAACCCTAGAAAAATTTGCGCTATTGGAGTTAAAATGAGTCGTTGGTTAACAATTCATGGTTATGCTTTTAATGTAAATACCGATTTGAATTTTTACCAAAAAATTGTACCCTGCGGTATTGACGATAAAGGTGTTACCAGCTTAGAAAATGAATTAAAATTTACCTTAGACTATAGAAAAGTACTTGATATTCAGAAAGAACTATTTTCTCTGCTATTTAATGTTATATTGGAACCCATTAATCTTAGCAAACTAGAGAAATTAGTGGATCATGAACCAAAAATACCAGATTGACGAAATACTGTTTTTAGATATAGAAACTGTTCCTCAAGAACACGATTTTTCCCAGCTTAATGAAGAAACCCAGGCACTTTGGCAAATTAAAGCTGATCAACTTCAAGCTAGGACTTTAGAAGAAGCGCAAACACCTGAAGACTATTACGAACGTGCGGGTATTTACGCTGAATTTGGAAAGATAATTTGCATTTCTGTAGGATATGTAGCCAAAAAAAAGGGCCAGCTGCAACTAAGGGTTAAGTCGTTTGCTGGTGACGATGAACACACTATTTTAGCCCAATTTTCAGAATTACTAGCCAACACCCACCCATCTAGATTTACCGCATTGTGCGCACATAACGGACGTGAATTTGACTTTCCTTATTTATGCAGACGGCTGCTTATTAATAGTATGCCCTTGCCCCGTTGTCTAGCCATAAACGGCAAAAAGCCGTGGGAATTAAATCACCTATTAGACACTATGCAACTATGGAAATTTGGCGATTACAAGCATTTTACTTCATTGAGAATGTTGGCCAATGTGTTTGGCATTCCATCTCCAAAAGATGATATTTCTGGAAGTGACGTTAGCAAGGTTTATTATGAAGAAAAAGATTTAAATCGCATAATACAATACTGCCAAAAAGACGTGGCTACGCTAGCAAAAGTTTACGCTAGGCTAATGCTAGAAACTTTAGATTTTGAAGAAATTGTGGTTGAAGAAGTAGAATAAAAAAACCCCGACAAAGCCGGGGTTTCTATCTCTAAAAAGCATAGCTGGTTACTCAGCTTTTTCTTGCATTTTATTCTTCTTATCAAAGTCTACAACTATTGGCGATGCGATGAAAAGTGATGAGTAAGTTCCTACCACAACACCAATTAACAAGGCGAAAGAGAAACCTCTAATAATCGCTCCACCGGCAACAAACAATACCACAATTACCAATAAGGTCGTAATCGATGTAATAAACGTTCTGCTTACAGTTTTGTTAAGTGCATTGTTAATTACATCTGGCAATGCCATTCTGGTATGCAGCGCCATGTTTTCTCTAATACGGTCAAATACAACCACGGTATCGTTAATAGAATAACCCACTACCGTAAGAATAGCAGCAATAAACGCTTGATCAACTTCTAAGTTGAAAGGCAGTAGTCCCCAGAAAATTGAGAAGAGACTTAACACAATTAAAACGTCGTGGAATAAAGCTGCCAAAGCGCCAAGCCCATATTGCCATTTGCGGAATCTTATTACAATGTAAATGAAGATGCAAATAAGGCCAATAATGATAGACCATATTGCCGCAATCTTAATGTCGCGAGCAAAGGTTGGGCCTACTTTTTTGCCTTCAACAATTTCAAATTTTTCCTTTCCTACAATTTGCTCTAGACCTCCCTCAAGGGCCGTTTGCACTTTTGTATCAATATCTTCGTCTTGAGAATCGATCATATAGTCAGTAGTAATTTTAAGGGTTTTAATAGAGCCAAAAGTCTTTACTTCTGGCTGGCTACCAAACACTTGGGTTAAACCACCTCTAACAGTATTTACACTAGAAGCATCACCAGCTTCAGTAAACTCAACTATATATGACCTACCACCTTTAAAATCTACACTAAGGTTTAAGCCCTTTGTGAAAAGAGAAGCCAAACCAGCAAGTATTACAAGAGAAGAAACAATGTAAGCAATTTTTCTTTTTCCGATGAAGTTCCAATTAAAGTTTTCGAACATTTTTAAAGTTGCCCCACTACCAAACGAAACGTTGCGGTCTTTGTCGAGCAATCTTTGGAATATTAAACGAGACAAGAACACCGCACAGAAGAATGATGTTACAATACCAATAAGTAGAATAACACCAAAACCACTAATTGGGCCTTTTCCAAATACGTATAAGATGATGGCCGTTAATAGGGTAGTTACGTTGGCATCAACAATAGATGTTAAGGCATTTTTATAACCATCAGAAACAGCCTGTTTTACTCCTTTTCCTGCCTTTAATTCTTCTCTAATTCTTTCAAAAATTAGCACGTTGGCATCAACCGACATACCAATGGTAAGTACAATACCAGCCATACCAGGCAGTGTGAGAGCCGCTTGCACAGATGCCAAGGTTCCCATAATAAAGAACAAGTTAGCAAGCAATGCCAAGTTGGCAACCCAACCGGCACGGCTATAATAAAGCGCCATAAATACAAGCACTAATAAAAATCCCATTACTAAAGAGCGCAAACCTTCAGTTATTGACTTGGCTCCAAGCGTAGGTCCTACTACGGCCTCTTCAACAATATCAACTGAAATTGGCAGTTTACCAGCCTTAAGAATATTAGCAAGGTCTTTTGCTTCATCTATGGTAAAATCACCATCTATAGAAGACACGCCACCAGCAATTTCTCCTTTAACATTTGGATAAGAATATACTAGTC
This sequence comes from Bacteroidota bacterium, assembly GCA_020437725.1. Lineage (GTDB taxonomy): Bacteria > Bacteroidota > Bacteroidia > CAILMK01 > JACPUW01 > JAGQWA01. The sequence continues at coordinate 3,417 of JAGQWA010000145.1, forward strand.
CATCAAGTACAATGGCTATTGAACGCTCTATGTTGTTTCCGGTAAGTATTTTCCATGCCTTGGCGCCTTCGGCATTCATTCTCATTTGCACACCTGGGCTACCATTTAAATCGAACTGAAGACCTGCATCAACAACAACTTCTCCATCAAGAGAAGCCGAACCATCTGGACGACCTTTTAAGCAGATAAGTGTGAAGATTTTATTTCCGTCGTTATTAATTGGTTTAGCAGACCACCTAAACTGCATTTCTGATGGTAAAACAGCTTTTACTTCAGGGTAGTTTAAATACTCCATTATCTTAGCCGTATCTCGTTCACCTACATAACCAGCAACTGGACCACGCAAGTATTGATTGTTCGACGGATCAACTGCCAAGCTCATGTACTTTAACAGTGGGTTTTCTGCCAATATCTGGTCGTTGGTTTTTTGAGCGGCTGAATCTTGTGAAGTGCTATCAGATCCAGCTATTGAGGTGGTGTCAGTTTTTGTTTCTTCAAAAATTGATGTGGCATCAGCCCCTTCGGTTGAATCACCACTTACACTTTCGGCAACAGTGTTATCTGTAGATTCTTTCTTATCGTTATCAGATGAAAGAATAAAGTTTTCATCACCTTTTTTCGTAGTGTCCTTTTCGTCGGTTTTGGTATCGTCTATTAATCCCAATTTATCAGCCAATACTTGGTTGATTTTGGCAAAATATTGCTCACCAAATTCTGCACTTGTATAGGTTTCAAAAAACTCAAGTTCGGCCGAGCTTTGTAAAATTTTACGAACACGTTCAACATCATCAGCACCCGGAAGCTCAATGGTAATTCTGCCATTGCCTTCTTCCCTAATAGTAGGTTGGGTAACACCAAATTTGTCGATACGTGTTCTAAGAATATCAGTAGTTCTTTCTATGGCACCACTGGTTTCTTCTTTAATGTAGTCTAAAACAGCCTGATCAGGATTTTCGCCATCTTTTTTGAATTTGCCTTGGTTCTGACGAGTGTCAAATACTTCAAAAAGTGTTTTGCCTTCGGCGTTAGCTTTAAAAGCTTCGTAAAAAAGATCTACAAATTCCTTTTGGCTTGTTAACTGCTGTTCTTTAGCTGTTGCAAGAGATTTGTTAAGCAACTCAAAGTTGGGGTCGCCAGCTTTTACACCGCTCATGCTTTTAACTAATCGGTCAATAGCTACTTCAAGTGTAACGTGCATACCACCTTGAAGGTCAAGCCCTAGGTTTAACTTCTTGGCTTTGGCTTCATCATAAGTATATCCAAAAACAGGATACACTTTCTGCGGACCCATGGAGTCCAAGTAGTTTTTTTCAAATTTTGCAACAAGCTCAACATTTTCGCCGGCAGCTTTCTTAGCTACTTTTTCGGCCTTGCTTTCTACTCGCCAAGTTATGAGCGAGAAAGAAAGGTAGTACAAGCATATTAGCGTTAAAATAATAGTAAACGCGCGTACTGCTCCTCTGTTTTTCATCTATTTTAATCGTTTAAACGATGGCTAACTTACTGATTATCAATAGTTAGTGAAACAATTGTATGGTCAAAGGCGCGAATTTAAGCTAAGCGCCTTATTTCACCAACTACCTAAACATAATGGGGCCTATCTGTTAATTTCTATAAACTGTTGAATGTCGCTCTGTTTTCCCATAATAATTAGCAAATCTCCTTCAAAAATGGTGGTGTTTGCTTTTGGCACTCCAATGGTATGAACGCGCGTTAATACTTCGCCTTTTTCTATTTCTTCGAACTCACGTTTTATAGTTATTAAATTAAGGTGATAGCGCTCCCTAAGCCCAATGTCAGTAAGGCTTTTATTAATTATTCCGTGTGGTGCTAAAATCTCCACAATTTGGTATCCATCTGGCAAATCAAAAAAGGTAAGCATGTCAGGATTCAGCAATCTTTGAGCAAGAGACAGGCCTACTTCCGCCTCTGGAGAAAGCATTTCGGTAATACCCATTTGCTTAAGAATCATGGTTTGTGTTTGAGACGATGAGCGTGTAATTAGCCGCTTAATTTTTAATTCTTTTAACTGTGCGGCCGTTAGCAAAAGCGCTTCAAAGTTTTCGCCAATGGCAACAATCACCGCGTCCATTTTCTCAATGTCGTGAGCTTGCAGTGCCTTTAAATCAGTAGAATCGAGGCAAACGGCGTAGGCCACATCATCTTTTATCGTTTCAACTTTTTCAGGAGAGCTGTCAATGGCTAAAACTTCTGCACCTTTTTCTGCCAACGATAAGGCTATTCTTGTTCCAAAACGGCCAAGGCCAATTACGGCAAATTTGTTCATGCTAGTTGCTGTTTTACTGCGTTAAGGTAAGTAACCAAAATTTGTAGGGGTTTATTAAAACTTATGTTGTTGTTCACCAACATGTCAGCTTTGTTTTTAATAGGCGCTAAAAATTCATGATAAGCTGGCACCACGTGGTTGTTCCATTGGTATGCTACCAGCCATTCTTCAATACCTCTTTCGGTTGTGTCTCTATGCAAACGTCTTTTCCAGCGCACATTTTCATCAGCATCTATAAAAACTGATAGGTTAAAATAATGACTAATTTCTTCGAAATAGAAAACGAATAAGCCTTCAATAACAATAACATCAGCAGGTTCAATAATTTTATGTGTACCTACTGGGTTAGTTTTGTTATTAAAGGTGTATTCAATTAGCTCAATAGAATTACCAGAAATGAGTTTCTCTACGTCTGAAGCAAAACGTTGGCGGTCAATTGCTGTTGGAAGATCAAAGTTTACCTGCCCATTTTGATCTTTTTCCTGCTGGGCCAGTGGTTTATAATAATCGTCAAGCGAAATGATGGCAACTTGGCTACCCATGTGCAGCTTTAAAGCTTTAAGAAATTGGCTTTTACCACTGGCGCTTCCACCCGCCATTCCAACTATATAGGGCATTTAATTCTTAAAATAATTTACAAAATTACACCAAAGGCCAAGGGATTGGCTGAAAGTCCAAATGCTAATTCCAAGTATTTGCATATTGAATACTTCAATGCCTAAGTTTGCCCGCGTTGTATTTAAAACACATTATGAAAAAGTTATTTATACTGCCTTTGGCCTTGTTGATTTCGTTCTTTTCAACGGCCAATAACCCAGACGAAGGCATGTGGATTCCGCTTCATCTTAAAAACATGAATGAAGCAGATATGAAGAAATTAGGCCTTGAATTAGGCGCTGATGATCTTTACAATGTTGCCAAGTCTAGTCTTAAAGATGCTATTGTAAGACTTAATAATGGCGGATGTACCGCTGAAATAGTTTCGGGCGAAGGTTTGGTATTTACCAACCACCACTGTGCTTATGGCGCCATTTGGGATGCCATTGACAAAAGCCTAATTAATAAAGAAAGTTATAAAAAGAATGGCTTTTGGAGCATGTCGCAAAATGAAGAAATAGGCGGACTACAGCTCAATGCCGGCATTTTAATGTCTATTGAAAAAGTAACTAATAAGGTTTACCCTGAACTTGAAAAAACCGATTCTGAGGAAGCACGCTCAGCTAAACTGCGAGAATTAGCAGCTGAATTAGAGAAAGAAGCCGAAGGTGACAACCAATTTATTGATGCCCAGCTAAAAGAAATGTTTGCTGGCAACGAATATTACCTATACACCTACAAGGTTTACCAAGATGTTCGTTTGGTGGGTTCTCCGCCAGAGTCAATTGGCAAATTTGGCGGCGACACCGATAACTGGATGTGGCCACGCCACACTGGCGACTTTGCCATTCTTAGAATATACGCTGACGACAAAAATGAACCAGCTGAGTATTCAGAAAACAACAAGCCATATACTCCGAAGCATTTCTTACCAGTTTCTATTGAAGACAAAAAGCCGGGCGATTTTTCAATGATTATGGGATATCCTGGTACCACTGAGCGTTATTTAACTTCATATGATTTAGAAACCAAGTTGAACTACACCTTACCAGCAAGAGTTGAAACCCGTGCCGTAGTTCTTGACGTAATGGGCAAATACATGGCTCAAGACGATAAACTTGATACACGTTTAAAGTCTAAAAGAGCAAGAATTGCCAACTACTGGAAATTATGGTCAGGACAAATGCAGATGGCCAGGTTGTATGATCTTACTTCTGAGCAAGAAAAAGAAGACCAAGAGCTAAAAGCGTGGATTGAAGATGATAACCGTAGAATTAACCGCTTTGGCTCTGTGTTGGCCGGTATTGAAAACCACAACAAAATGGTACAAGAAGTTGATCCTTACACTGCCTCATATACAGAAGGTTTCTTTAACTCTGAAACCTTTATTGCAGGCGTAAGAGCTGCAATTGCTGCCAATACCCAAGTGCAATTAAAAGCGCTTGAAGGCAAGAAAGATGAACTTGGTGAAGATTATGCCAAGCAAAAAGAAGCTCT
>JAGQWA010000146.1 GCA_020437725.1 Bacteroidota bacterium
AAAGGTAACGAAGGATAAATCCTGAGCTGTTGGTTGGAACATGCTAACAAAACTTCTTTCACCATAACTCCTTTTGTGAGCAAAACTGTGAATTACAGAATCGTTTTTTGAAATAATATTGAAGTCTTGGCCGTATGTAAAGAGACTATCAGGAATGTGTATTGTATCAATTTGATTGGCTTTGATATTATAACGTAGAAAGGCCAATAATTTTGTGATATACGGTCCTGCCGGACCAGCATAAACTTCAATTTCTTTTAGAGGTATAAAGATCAAATTGCTTCCATGACTATAGAATTGTATCCCACCCTGTAAGTCATGGTAAGGTGAGTTTCGAGTGTACCTTCTCAAATTCGAATTCCATTTTAAGTGAACATTTTCATCGTACTTATATTCAATAATTTTTTGTTCGGTACCACTAAACTTTCCGATATGGGTATTAACTCGGTAGAGTTTTACATAAAGTCTAAGGTTGGATTTAACTGAATCGGGATTGAGAGGGCTTTGACTCCATCTATGTTGCAGATTTCGGTAAGCAAGGGATTGGCCGTTTTTGCTTAACTTTAGAAAAGTTTGGGAGCCATGTTGTCCCCCAAAACCATCGTCTAAAATATCAATTTCTGGTTCGCGCTCTGGTTTTAGGCGAAAATCGCTCAAATAACAGGTGTCCGCATCAAAAGAAAACAAACAAATGGAATCATGATTGTGCGATACGAGCCAATAGGCATAATTTTCGCCAGGTTTTTGCACCACGTCTAAGGGGTTATTACCCAATTTATCGAAACTGCCAGAAATGATTTTTTTGCCGTTGCGGTTGTACCTGAAGGTATTTGTGTTAAGGTCTAAAATGTCAAAATATAGGCCGTTTTGCTGGTTGTTATAAGCAATGGGCAATAGAGACCTTCTTATGAATACAAAAGCCACTTCAGATTTACTAATTGAAAAGGCTATTGACTTGTGATAATCGTTTCTACGCAAACCTTTTATAAAAGTCTTTTGGTCAAAACGATAGAGCTGTGTAATAGAGTCGAATTTTGCTGGTTCAAAAGCTCCAGCTAATAATGGCCTATGTTCTACATCTTTTAATAGAAAGAAATGATCGCGATGCATCATCCAATCATATTCATGGTATAGCCCATGATCTGTATAGGTTATAGTTTTATCGGACTTAATTGTGACAATTCCTCCTTTGGAAAGTTCTATCTGGGCTAATTGGGCTAGAGTCTGATTTGCAAAGAGCAAAAACAACCCCATGAAGAACAGGCTGCAATTGAAATAAATGAAACTCTTCATGGGGCTGTTGCGCATCTTATTGTTTTACGAATTTTGCATGATAAGTATTGCCTGTTGCATTAATACATATTATTTGGTAAACACCTATTGGAAGGTTAGAAGTATCATATTCCAAATTTCGAGCAGGTAATATTTCGTTTGCTACAATTTGCCCATCCATTGAATACAGTAGGACTTCTATGGTTCCAGCAACTTCATCATTGTTCATCATGAAAGTTATCCTATCCGTGGCGGGATTTGGAAACAATTCAAAAGTGTGGTTAGTAAACACTTGTTTTATTCCGGTTGGATGGTCATCACATGCACTTGATCCATCGCCAAACCTGTCAATACATGTAAAGCCCGATTTATTGGTCTTATGAACAATACCGTCAGTGGTCAGGGTAGATGCTGATGCCTGATTGTAACGTATTGGATAACTGCTGTTGTTGTCAATATGGTAGGTGACGGTTGAAGTGGTATGCACATTGCCATTGTCCATACCCCAAGCCTGGCTATATTCTACCTCGGCACCACTGGCAATTTCCCAGTCAACATCCATATCTTCAAACGTGTTACAAGTAAAAAAGAACCCGCTGCAATTGCCTTGGTTAAGTAACCCAGTTGATCGGTTGCCTGCGCCAGTATTCTTAAATAAGCAGCTCTCCAATTGACTTACAGAGGTGCCAGTAGTGTTTAGGACAACATAATCCAATCCGTCAAAATCACTTTTAAAATCGCAGTCGTATAGTGCTATGTTGTTACAATTCGACAATTGAGCCAAATAAGATGGTTTATTTGTGGTAGTCTTGTCGTTCCATTTATAACTACTATTTGTGGTTGTTACATTGGTCTTTGTAATGGTGTGAAGCGTCCCCGTAGTTAGGTAGATTCCCACTTTATTGTGGTTGAAATTAGTAAACGAAATTGCCTCTGCCAAATCATGTGTATTCAGGTTCGTGGCGTATACGCCATAAGTAAAATGGGAAATGGAATTATTACTTGCACCCATTGCTTAGGTCGGACAGTTATTTTCGCCGAGAGTAGGCTCACCCTTGCCACCATCTCCAGAATTGACCGATCGAGTCAGCTTTTGTGTTAGCCCAAAACTGGCATTATTAGCATAAATTCCATATCCTCTATCATCATCAGTATTAGATGCATAACCATTGGTTAACTCACAACTTTCTATAACAATATGGCTAACATCTTCCAGCCAAATGGCTGCATGGTCTAAAAACTCATCATACGGGTCGGTGCTAAAAATCTCATTAATATTAATGGTAACATCATAGATTCTACAGGCATTTTCATATTCATCGGCAGCCTTAGATGAGTGTTTGGTGTAGTCAGAAATTTTAATACCTATTTTGCTGTTTTGAATGGTTGATGATTCAATATTAATGATACCTCCTTCAGTAGAAAAGACGGCTGACCCATTTACATTTTTAATGGTACAGTTCGCAATTTGACAATAAGCGGCATCATCAGTACTTCCAATTTTCAAAGTTTTAGGTGTTGAAGATGTATATTGCAATGGGTCTAATCCTCCGCCATCGTTACCTTCCACAGAAATGCCATCCCAGTCATCACAACCTGATAAAATTTGAATTAGGCAGTTATCAAAAATCAGCTGGCCGCCAGGTTCAACTCGAATAACGCCGTTGTCAACCATGTTGACGGTTACGTTGCTTATTATCAAAGTAAAGCCGTCTTCAACCAATATAGTTTGAATGCCGTCATAACTTTGGTAGTCAATAGCACCGTTCCATTCGTGAATATTGTCGAAATCGGTAGGATCCACGTAGTTGATTCGGTGCAAGGCTCCTGTTGTGCAATTTTGAGCCTTTAAATTGAGCGAAACTGCTAGAGCAATAACCATTGGTACCAACAGCTTGAAATGGGAAATGTAATGTAATTTTGATTTCATAAAACTTTTGTTTTGTGTAGCTCGATTTTGTCCAAAGTTTCCACACCACAGACAAGATTGGGCTACATTTTTTAAATTGAATAAGACACCCCAATAAACTTGATTCGCCTTGATCCTTTTTTTTTCCTAGGTTTAATTATTCTATGCGATTGGTTATTTGGTAGTTAAAACGAACGTAATCTAAATTGTTGAAAGTTCAATGTTATTTAATTGATATTTTAGTTTATCTCTTACTGTAGTGAGTTTTCGATGAAATATTTTGTTGAGAAACATTTTTTATTTAGGGACTTTAATGCGCCTTATTTATGTTAAAATAAATAAGTGAATATTAGCATATACTTAGTATTGATACTCTTTTTAGCAATAAAGTGAGTTTCATATAGAAGTAAACTGAAACGTTATCTCCTCATTCTAACCGAAAGCTGATAAATCGCCATTCCTGCCGCAACGCCAACGTTAAATGAATGCTTCGTTCCAAACTGCTCAATTTCTAAAGCTTGGTCAACTAAATGAAGAACCGAATCACTAACGCCATCAACTTCGTTGCCAACCACCAAGGCATATTTAGTACTAGGTTTAGGTTCAAAATCTTTGAGAAACTGGCTGTTTGATGTTTGCTCCAACGCAAGAATTTGATAGCCTTCCTTTTTTAGGCTGGAACAAGCTTCCGCCACATTTTCAATATAACTCCAATCTACACTTTCGGTAGCACCAAGCGCGGCTCGTTGAATATCTCTATGCGGTGGTTGGGCAGTAATTCCACAAAGCACAATTTTTTCCACAGCAAAGCCATCGGCCGTTCTAAATAAAGAACCCACATTTTGCATGCTCCTAATGTTATCGAGCACCAATACCAGTGGAATTTTTTGGGTCTTCTGGTATTCTTCAACATTCAATCTGTTAAGCTCTTGCAGCTTTAGCTTGCGCATTGTAGACAGTTTTATACTTTCGGTGGCAATTTTACTTCTAAGCATTGGCAGCTACCAATTTTATTGCCTTGCTTGCGGGTTTTATTTTTAATTAGAGCAAAATACCTTTCTCCCTTGGCCAAGCAAAAAGCAGCAACAACCACAGAAAAAAAATACGCGGAAACGCCGTTAATGAAACAATACTATGCGCTTAAACAAGCGCATCCTGATGCCATTTTGCTGTTTAGGGTTGGAGACTTTTACGAAACCTTTGGCGAGGATGCTATTCTGTCGTCAAAGATTTTGGGCATTACCCTTACCAAAAGAGCCAATGGTTCGGCCAGCCACGTGGAGTTGGCTGGTTTTCCTTACCATGCGTTAGATGTCTATTTGCCCAAGTTTGTAAGGGCAGGAAAACGCGTGGCTGTTTGCGAACAGTTAGAAGACCCAAAAGCCACTAAAAACATAGTTAAACGCGGTGTAACAGAATTGGTTACTCCAGGTACATCACTGCACGATAAAACGCTTGATAACAACGCCAATAATTTTTTAGCTGCGGTTCATTTTAGCAAAAATGCCATGGGTTTGGCGCTTTGTGATTTAACCACCGGCGAGTTTTGGGTTAGCCAAGGTTCAAAGCAATATGTTGACAAGCTTATTCAAACCCTGCAACCTGCCGAAGTGCTTTATTCAAAGTTGTATCAAGACGATTTTATAAAGCAATTTGGCTCAAAACTTTATACCTATTTGCTTGATGATTGGTTGTTTAATGAAGATTATGCAACTGAGCAATTGTTGGGTCATTTCAAAACCCAAAATTTAAAAGGTTTTGGGGTTGAAAATTACCATGAAGGTGTAGTAGCTGCTGGCGTAATTCTCCATTACCTTAAAGAAAGCAAGTTTGAAAACTTAGGTCATATTACCAGCCTGCGCAGGTTAGAAGCTGACGAGGCAGTTTGGCTAGATAAGTTCACCATTAGAAACCTAGAATTGGTTTATCCGCAACATGCGGACGGAATGTCGCTGGTGGATGTGATTGATTCAACCAAAACGCCAATGGGGGGCAGGCTGCTTAAAAATTGGATGTTGCTGCCGCTAAAAGACAGCAATGCTATTTTAAAACGGCAACAAATAGTTGAGCATTTCTATAACCACCAAAACCAAGCTGATGATTTGGTTGATTGCCTCAAACAAATTGGTGATTTAGAAAGGCTTATTTCTAAAGTGGCTTTACAACGGGTAAACCCCAGAGAAGTGCTTCAAATTAAACGCGCACTCGATTCAACATCGCTTATAAAGAAGCAACTCAGCAAAAGTGAAAACGATGCATTGGTGAGTTTGTCTGAACGCATAAATGAATGTGCCAGTATTAGACAAAAAATTGAAAATACCTTAACAGACGAGCCACCAGCCCAAGCCAATAAAGGCGATTTAATAAAAGCCGGGGTTTCGGTAGAATTAGATGAGTACCGAAGGCTTACCAAAGAAGGGAAGGACATTTTGGTGGGTGTTCAACAAAAAGAAGCAGAGAATACAGGAATTTCAACCCTGAAATTGGGTTTCAACAACGTATTTGGTTATTATTTGGAAGTGAGAAATTCTCACAAAGACAAAGTGCCTGGGCATTGGACTAGGAAACAAACACTTGTTAGTGCCGAGCGATACATTACTGATGAACTGAAGGAATTAGAAGAGAAAATTCTTGATGCAGAGCAAAGGCTTTCGGTGTTGGAAATGGAGCTTTACCAAAAGCTAATTGCTGAGTTGGTTGAGTTTATAGAGCCTATTCAACAAAATAGCAATGTGGTGGCTAGAATAGATGTATTGATTTCGTTTGCTCAAAAAGCACTTGAAAATCATTACACCAAACCAACTATCACCAACGATTATTCAATAGATATAAAGGCGGGTCGCCATCCTGTAATTGAGCAAACCCTGCCTGTTGAGCAGCAATACATTCCGAACGAGGTGTTTTTGAGTAATGATAATCAGCAGGTTATCATTTTAACAGGCCCAAATATGTCGGGTAAATCTGCTGTGCTTCGCCAAACAGCGCTCATAGTAATTATGGCACAAATTGGTGCTTTTGTTCCTGCACAAAGTGCAAGTATTGGCATTGTAGATAAAGTTTTTACAAGGGTAGGAGCTAGTGATAATCTTTCTACTGGCGAGTCAACCTTTATGGTTGAAATGACCGAAACGGCCAGTATTCTGAATAATTTCTCTGAACGAAGCTTGATTTTGCTCGATGAAATTGGCCGTGGAACCAGTACCTATGATGGCGTTTCAATTGCGTGGTCTATTTCTGAATACTTGCATAATCATCCATACAAACCCAAAACCATTTTCGCTACCCACTATCACGAGTTGAATGAAATTGCTGAAAAACATGAGCGGGTGAAGAATTTCCATGTTCAGGTAAAGGAAATAAAAGACAAGGTGATTTTTATGCGCAAGCTCATTCCTGGTGGCAGTGAGCATAGTTTTGGTATTCATGTTGCGCAAATGGCAGGTGTGCCCAACTCTGTTGTTGAGCGCTCAAAAGAGCTCTTGGCTCTATTAGAAGACAAACAAGACAGCATTCAAAACAAAGACCGATTAGCCAAAGCCAGCCCCACCAATATGCAAATGAGCATGTTTGAAATAGATGATCCAACTTCTAAGAAAATCAAATCAGAACTCAAGAAAATCGACATAAATGCTACATCGCCAATGGAAGCGTTAATGAAGTTGAATTATTTGAAGGAGATTCTTTCTGGCAATAAGTAGCAAAAAAAATCCCGCTCATTGCTGAACGGGATTTGTTGTGAGTTTATGCTGTAATTTATTTTCTACCAATCTCTACCTCCACGGTAACGAGAGCCTTGACCGCGATCATTTCTGTCGCCACGATCGTTTCTATCGCCACGGTCGCCTCTGTCATTATCGCGTCTAAAGTCACCATCTCTACCGCCTTCTCTGCGTTGGCCACCAAAGTTGCCACCGCCACTGCGATTAAAACCACCTTCTCTGCGTTGGCCACCAAAGTTGCCACCGCCACCGCGGTTAAAGCCACCTTCTCTGCGACCACCACCACCGCCGCCACCGGCTTCGGCTTTGTTGGCTTCTTTAATAATAATGAATCTACCATCTAGGTCTGACTCATTTAAACCACCTTGTTCATGATGTGCCAAAGCAGCTTTCGCTTCTTCTTCATTTGGCATTTCAACGAAACCAAAACCACGAGACTTACCAGTTTCGCGATCCATTATTACACGTGCAGACTCTACTTCTCCGTAGGTCTCAAAAGCGTTGCGCAGGCCATCGTCTGTAGTGTTATAGCTTAGGCGCGCTACAAAAAGATTCATAATACGAACTAAATTAAAAAATGAACTAACTAATTAGAAAGGTGATCTGTAAAAAAGGATTAGGTTAGATTTTGAGCCCAAACTTGCTCTCTCTCAAAGCCAACTTTCAGATGCAAAGAACGCATTTAATATTATGCAATTATTAAAAGGCAAATTTATTTTTACGTTAACTGAATGGTTACGACATGATGTACAGACAATTAGCGTAAGGTTCTTGTGTTTGATATAAGTTGGTTAATAGGTTTTTTCCTTGTTTTAAATAATA
>JAGQWA010000147.1 GCA_020437725.1 Bacteroidota bacterium
GCTGCGAAAGTTCGAAGAGCAAAAAACCACGATTGAACTATCGACCTTCGAATTAGTAGAGTTTGTAACAACAACTATAGCTGAATTTAAACCACTTATTATGGCAAAACATCAAAACATAGAGTTGGGCGGATTAAAACATTTAGAAATACAATCTAATAAAGTGATTCTCAAAAGCATATTATCCAATGTATTGTCAAATGCCATAAAGTATTCCCCAATTGGTGGAAAAATTAGCTGCCTTATAAAAACTAATAATTCTCAATATTTAATAGAAGTGCATGACTCCGGCCCTGGATTTAAAGGCTCAGATATTGAAAAATTGTATCAAAAATTTGGAAAACTAAGTGCACGCCCAACTGCAAATGAAACGTCGTCAGGACTTGGCCTGTACACTGTTAAACTGTTAACCGAAAAACTAGGTGGCCAGGTAAAATTAACTTCAACCACTAACTATGGTTCTTGCTTTACACTTTTTTTCCCTAAACAACAACAGATTAAAAATATAATTGACTATTAATAGAAATTAGCCAAGCAAGCATTTTGCAATAGTTTCAGCGAAATGTGCGTGCTCTAATTGGTGAATTTTAGCCGCTAAACTATCAGGTGTTTCACCGATTTCTATCAATGTTTTGGCTTGAAAAACAATGGTGCCCTCATCATAATGCTCATTTACGTAATGAATGGTTATGCCACTCTCCTTTTCGCCTGCTGCTATAACCGCTTGGTGTACGTGCGCGCCATACATGCCCCTGCCGCCATATTTTGGCAACAATGCCGGGTGAATATTTAAAATAGCTTTTGGATAAGCCGCCACTAATTCATCAGGAATTTTACGCAAGTAGCCCGCTAGCACAACAAAATCAATTTGGTGTTTGGTCATTAAATCAACCATAAATGTGCCGTTGCTGGCTTGTTGGTTGGTTATTACTTCGCAAGCAATTCCTTTTGCTGAAAGTTTTTCAATAACCGGCGCATCTGGTTTATTGCAAACCAAAAGACCCACTTCAACTTCAGAAGAATTGCTAAAATATTCAGCAATTTTTACAGCATTTGAACCAGTGCCTGAAGCAAACAAGGCTAATTTTTTCATTGCCCTAATTCTTGCATTAACTTGGTAAAAAACGGTGCCATATTGTTGTTGGCATTCAATCTATAAAGCTCTACTGAACATAAAATGAATTGTGGCTTGCCGTTTTGCCCTGATTTACTTGCCATAATGGTTGATTTACCTTCCCATGGCCCATTTTGAGTAATCATTTCAGCATTGTAAATAGCCGTTGCATTTGCAATTTCTTGAAATGGCCTTGCGCTTGAAATTACCCTATCGGTTGAAAGTGTTGGCCAATCGGCCACTTCGGCTTTTACTTCAGCATCTTTATTAATAAAAAAGGCACCAACCAGCGAGTCAATTGGTGTAAAGTCCAGATATTGGCTCTGCTTATCAATTCCGCTGTTGAAGTAAACCGATGCGAACATGGTTCCGCCATTGTTAAAAAACTCTGATGTGGTTCGTTGCGCCAAGGTTAGCAGGTAAGGTGCGTCTTGCCCAAACCAAATCATGGTTTTATAGAGCGAAAAAATTCGAGCTTGAGTAGGATTATCAGCCGCCAATGAAGTGTAATTATTATTAACCACTTCGTTCACCCTAATGGTATCAAAATTGGTAAAGCCTGCTGCGTTAAGTCCATCTATATAAAATTGCTCTCGATCGCCAATATTTCTTGAATAGCCATTTACCAAAAGCACATCGCTCTCAACTTTCTGAATATAAATTTTGGCTGATTGAACAAACTTTGAAGACACACCCACTTTGTCATAAACCTTTATGAAAAATACGTTGGTGTCGTTCATTTTTAAGCCTGGTAATGCCTTTTCTTGCAGTTTTAAAACCGAGCCCAAATACACATTACAATCACTATTGTCGCTTCGCGGATCTTTAGCTTCAATTAGAGCTGAACTATATTCTGGGGCAACTTCTAGCACCGATAAATTGGTGTCATTTAAGGCTAATTCAAGCTTGTCAATATTGGCAGTACCATCTCTATCGGTGGCCAACCACTCAATTTTCAAAACCGGAAACGACTTAACTGGGTTTCTAGAAGGAGTTCCAGAAACGGGGTCTTGATACACAAACTCAACAGCAGGTGGCGAGTTTTTTACCGGATAAACGAGCCTTGCCGGTGTTGCATCTTTCCCACCCCTATTATCAACCGCTCTTACGCTGAATTCTACATCAAAGGTGTCTTCACCTTCGGGCAATTCAATTAAAAAGGTACTGTCTTGCCTTTCGGTATAGCCCCAATCTGTTCCATTAAAACTATACTCGTATCCTGCCACATAGCCATCGGCATCGGTTCCACTCCACGAAATATCTATTTGAGATACAAATCGATTATCGCCAGAGCGAATAATGGTATCAGCCACCACATAGGTTTCAGGTAGAATATTTTCGTTCAAATCACCTTCTATGCCCTTATTGCAGCCAGCCAAAAAGATTAGAAGGCCACATAAAACAAATAGATTTTGCTTTAAAAACATGTGGCAAAACTACTTAATACTGTTTCTAATGGGGTTCAACTTTTTGTTTTGTTTTTATTGTCTTTTCCAAATGCATTAGCGTAATATTTGTGCTACTCAAGGGGTGCCCAAAAAATAATTGGCGCTGAGATAATACCCTTACCACCTGATTCAGATAATGCTGACGAAGGGATGAGACGAAAATTCTCTTAAGGGTATTCCTTGTATAAAACACTTTGTATGAAAGGAATACTAGCTACTCTAACCTTCTTCTTGATAACCATTTTAAGTAGTGCACAAACCATAAGCGGTTACATTACAAGCGAAAATGTTCCAATAGTAGGAGCCACCGTAATTGAAACTGGAACTGAAAACCA
Organism: Bacteroidota bacterium; assembly: GCA_020437725.1. GTDB lineage: Bacteria > Bacteroidota > Bacteroidia > CAILMK01 > JACPUW01 > JAGQWA01. Next base: position 2,898 of record JAGQWA010000147.1, read on the forward strand.
CGCCATTACCAACACAAAAGGATTCTACTCCCTTACTGTTGAAAATGCCAAAGGCACACTGCTTATTAAAAGTGTTGGTTTTGCAGAGCAAACCTTTACCTACAATTTGAATGGAACATCAATTACCAAAAATTTTGAGATGAAACCAATTGTTGTAACCTACACTCCATTGGTGGTTACAGCTTCAAGAGTGTCTGAAAAAGGCCCATCAACCAACGAAACTTTCACCGACTTTACTGCTAAACCACCTTTAGATGTGCCAGCTTTGTTGAACGAAGCCACGTCGCTCACTTTTACTTCTGATGCCGGAAATGGCGTTGGGTACACATCATTACGAATTCGCGGAATGGATGCCACCAGAATTAATGTTACAGTAAATGGAATTCCGATTAACGACCAAGAATCGCATGGTGTTTTTTGGGTGAATATGCCAGATTTGGCTTCATCAGCCAGTGCTATACAAGTGCAACGTGGCGTTGGCTCATCAACCAACGGCGGACAGGCTTTTGGGGCTTCGGTTAACCTAACCACCAATATGTTTCAGACAGATGCAGGTGCAAGAATTTCAAGCGCTTATGGTTCATTCAATACTGTAAAAATCAATTCACAATTCAACACGGGTTTGCTTAATAATAATTGGGCTTTTGAAGGAAGACTTTCTAAAATTAACAGCGACGGGTATATAGACAGGGCTTTTAGCGACTTGAAGTCGTACTATTTCGGAGCAGGATATTTAGGCAGAAATTGGAGTTTGCGTTTTACCAGTTTTGCCGGCAAAGAGCGCACCTACCAAGCCTGGTGGGGTACGCCAGATTATATTCTTGAAGAAGACCGAACTTATAATTATTACACCTTCGAAAATCAGACCGACAATTACCAGCAAGACCACCAGCAACTGCATTTTGACTGGCATTTAATTGAAAAGAACGCCACAAAACTTGATTTAAGTGCTGCCTTACATTACACCAAAGGCAAAGGTTATTATGAAGAATTTAGAGCCAACGATCACTTTGCTGATTATGGCTTAGAAACGTTGGCAGACGGCACAGATACCACCGATTTGGTGAGACAGCGTTGGTTAGATAATGATTTTTTAGGTGGAGTTTATGCCCTGAAATATGACCGCGAATTAAAGAATGATGCAGGAGCAATTGGGGTAATTTTTGGCGGAAACTACAATCACTATTATGGCAATCATTTTGGAGAAATTATTTGGGCAAGAACGGCTTCAAACTCTTTTATCGGCGACCGTTATTACGAAAACTCGGCCTTTAAACGCAATTGGAATAACTACACCAAAGTGCAATTTGCTAAAGCCAATTGGGTAGTAGAAGGCGAGCTTCAAGTTAGAAATGTGCATTACGCATTTGAAGGAATTGACGATGACCTATCACTGCTTCAACATGAAGTTGATTTCAACTTTATAAACCCGAAAGTGAACCTTAGCTATTTTGTAAATAACGACGATAAAAAGAAAATCTATGCCTACTACGGTAAGTCTAATCGAGAACCACTGCGCAATGATTTTGTAGAAGTAGAACCAAGCAAATGGCCAACCCACGAAACGGTTGATAACCTCGAGTTGGGAGCAGAATGGAAAACCAATAATCTTATTATAAAACCCAATTTTTACTACATGCATTTCACCAACCAATTGGTGCTAAATGGAAACGTAAACGATGTTGGTGCTTATTTAAGAATTAACGTACCAGAAAGTTTTAGACGTGGTTTTGAATTAGCCGTAAACTATGCGCCTATTAAGAAGTTGAATTTAGGTGGAAACATTACATTGAGCCAAAACAGAATTGGTGCATTTACGCAATTTGTAGAAAGTTATGATGCCAATTGGACTTGGATTGGGCTGCAAGAAGAAAATTATTCGAACACTGAAATTGCCTTTTCGCCAAACACCATTGCTTTTGCAAAAGCACAGTATTTCATCACCACGAATTTTAGTGTTCAAGCACAGCATAAATATGTAAGTGCGCAGTATTTAGACAATACTTCAAACCCAGAAAGGCAGCTAAATGCCTATAACGCTACTGATGTAGTTTTTGATTTCCAGCTATTTAGCAGCAAGTGGTTTAAAGAAATAAGGATAAATGCCATGGCGCTTAATGTGTTTAATAACCTATTTGAAAGCAATGGCTACACTTGGAATTACATGCTAGATGGTGAAAGGTTGCAGAGCAACGCATACTACCCACAAGCTGGCAGAAACTACATGGTTACACTTTCTCTTGGTTTCTAAGTTGGCACAATGAATTAATTTGCCTTTAAATTAATGTGGGCTAATGAACACCAACGTAGAACAGTATTTTATTGACGGTTGCGGCCGATGTGAATTGGGTGGAACACCAGATTGCAAAGTGCATTTATGGACCGAGCTGCTGGCTCAACTTAGAACACTTTTGGTTGAGTCTGGTTTAAATGAAGAATCTAAGTGGGGTGTGCCGTGCTATACCTATAATGGAAGCAATGTGGCCATTTTAGGCGCGCTGAAAGACAACGCCAGCGTTGGTTTTTTTAAAGGTGTTCTGCTAAAAGACGAGCAAAATTTATTGGTTGCGCCAGGCAAAAACTCACAAGCTGTTAGGCAGTTCAGATTCACTTCAACAAGTGAGCTTTTAAAGGTTGAACAGCATGTTAGAGCATATTTACAAGAAGCCATTGAGATTGAAAAATCTGGGCAGAAAGTAGAATTTGGTGCCAATCCAGAACCTATTCCGGCCGAATTGCAAAATAAACTAGATAATGACCCCTTGTTTCAATCAGCTTTTGAAGCTTTAACTCCAGGAAAACAACGTGGCTATATTCTTCATTTTTCGCAGCCAAAAAATGCGGCAACCAGAATTTCAAGAATTGATAAATGCGCGCCTAAAATTTTGAATGGAGAAGGTATGCATGATGCATACAAATCGAATAAAATTTAAAGTTACTGGTCATATTATTTCAGTATATTTAAAAATTACTAAACAATATATTATACTCTTAAATTTTTGGTTTATAAATACCATTAAACAACTCGGTTTTTAATTCGCCTGACTCATAATATAATTCCCAAACCTGCCTAACATTGCCTCCTTTCAGTTGGCTCCAGCTTATCTGATTATACACTTTTTCACCTTCATTGTTTTCATTCGGTAAGTCTTTCATTACCATGCTCCCATCAAGTATGCCTCCTTTCAATATCAGATTACCACCCTTATTGTCAATCCAAAGCTGGTTCCATGTTTTGTCTTTTTTGTCGTAGTAATTGTAGCTAGTGCCAGACATGTTTTTCGACTTCCAATTTTCTTGAATTACACAGCCATCTTCAAGTTCACGTACTAAGTTTTCGCCAACCTTATTGCCGGTGCTGTCAAAAACTTCCCAATCTCCAATCCAAAAATCGAATTGGTTGTGTTGCTCGGTGCAGCAATCACAATTCTTAATTGATGATGAAGAAAAAAGAACCACAATCATTGCCAGAACCAAAAACCTTGTCATTATCAATGTTTTAAATGAATTTAAATAGGCAACATACCACTTCTTTCAACGTCTACCATTATGTACAGTTAAATAGCCTGTTTGTAATTCATTAACTACAATTCCCATCATTAAGTAAAGTTGCTGATGACCAACTTTTAACACGAAAAATCTTTCAAAACACTGATAAACAACTAATTAATTGAATTAAATTGTGCCAAACATCCTTAAATGCAATAATCTTAATCGGTTTGCCCAATACTTGATAGTTTGCAGTAAAATCAATAAAAAATGAAAAAAGTAAATACCCTATTCGTTGCCTTAATTCTATGCACAGGAGCATTTTTATTGGCCTTTAATTCTAACGGAGAAAAACAATATGAATTCACTTCGTTTACGGTTGTTGAATCTATTGTGCCAAGCGGTTTAGGCAGATCAAGAATTATTTCTTCTCTCGAAGAAAAAAACTACCAAGATTATACAAGCGAGCGCACTGGCGACTTTGATAGAAATGAATCTAGCCGACAAGAAATACGTGTAAAGAATTTTGAAGAAACCAAGTTGCTTAACTTTTACAATCTTGGTGGTATTAGATTTCAAAACATAGCAGCCAACGATGCATTAATAAACAGCAAAGTAAATGCGATGCTAAACCAAGGCTGGGAGCTTAAAAATGTAGTTTCGGGAGTTGAAGCCGTTGGAAGTAAAGACGATGCAAATGGCATTTACATAACTCGATTCTATTTTCAGCGAAACAAATAATCGCTCAAACACCAATAACCTTTTTGAGTGCAGTCAAATTAAAAGACTGCACTTTTTTATGCCATTTTAAGGGCTTCTTCAAGAAGGCGTTGCTTATCTACAGGTACCACTCCTACTTTTTCGCAAACCAAACCGCCACCCAAATTGGCTACTTCGGCGGCTAGTTTAATTCCGGCTCCACTAGCAAGCATTAAAGATGCAACGGCAATTACCGTGTCTCCTGCACCAGAAACATCATAAATATCTCGTATATGCGCTTTAATATGGTGTTGTTCTTGGTCAGAGCCAATGTAAATTCCATTTTCAGAAAGTGTAATTAAGGCAGTTTTTAGCCCTAATTTTTGGCGAAGCTTTTTGGCTGCATGCTGCACGCTTTCTATGCTGAATTCCAGGGGCATGTCAAGTTTTAAACCTTCTCTTAACTCTTTAAGATTCGGTTTCATAACATCTACATTTTTATAGGCTAAGAAATTTTTCTTTTTGGGGTCAACCACTACTTTTTTTCCATTT
>JAGQWA010000148.1:0-5517 GCA_020437725.1 Bacteroidota bacterium
CCTTTGTAGAGTTCTTACAGAAACTTGCAAAATATTGGCAAGCTCTTGCCTTGTGAGACCAGTTTTTTCTATTATAGAAGTTATAGAATTGAAACTTAGGCCTTGACGTATGATGGCAATTTTTGTTAAGCCATAAAGAGGCATTGGCTCGTTTAGAAGGCTTAGTTCTTGCTCATTTTGGTATTGGTAATTTTCTCCCACACCTCAATTATACGACATATTTCGTAAACTAAACGAATAGTGTCGCGACTTTTTTAATTCGAAATAATGCCAAACAATTATTCAATTGATTTCTGTTCGGTCTTGTTTATTGTTTCAGATCGAATCTTCATCAATTCTCTTAGAATAAACCTTGTCCAGCCATATCATTAAAACATCAATCATAATTTAATAGAACTTTGCAAAAGTTGATAATCTAAGCCTGTACTAAACTCTGACAGAGTTCATTATACAAAAGACTTGTATGAGCCCAAATGGCGTTGATCTTTATTGAAACCAACTCAGTCAGAGTTCATCACTTACAACACCTAATAACCTAAAATAGGCGCCAACCACTTCTCAACTTCATCAACACTCATGCCTTTGGGCTTGGCATAATCTTCTACTTGGTCCTTTTGAATTTTGCCAAAATAGATTGGTTAAAAGCCTAACTTCCGAATTCAAAGCGTTATCATATGAAAAAGAGTTTGGTATTGATAGTAATTATTTCCATTTGTGCGATATCAAATGGTAAATCTAATAGCGATAATGAGAAGGAGCTAGAATCGGATTCTTCAGTTGAATACGAGCAAAAGTTGTATCAAATACATCTTGAAAGAATAGAAGATGAAATTGAAACCATTCGAAATGAATTAGATGAGCAAAGCGAGGCTTCGAAGCTCAAAATTCAAAGCCAAGAAGAGAAGAGTCAATACGTTGAATTAAGATTGAAAGGTCTAGAAGAAGAGAATAATAGTTGGTGGAAAGATTTATGGAAACAGCTTCTTGCCACTATTGGAGCACTTTTGGTTTGGTTGGTTAGTGTGTGGTTTGCTCAAAGCATAAAAAAAATAAATGAAGAAGAGCATTACAGGAATCAGTTAATCGTTTTAACCAATGAGATTTCAGATAATATTTCAAGAAAGTTCACAATTATTAAATTGGGCAATTCGTCACCGCCTAAAGTGCCTAGCTTTTTACAGTCAGAAATAGGAAAGCCTGTGCTGGATAAATTGCTTAAGAATTCAAGTTTTGATGAATTTAAATCAGATTTGAGAAAAGAACATTATGAAAACGAACACATTAATCGCAAAATTAAATTCATTACTGAAGGGAACAATCCTAACATTAATTCGAGCCTTCATGACCTAATGAAATTGGCTGAGGAAAATATTTTGCCTTCAATAAAATTGCAATTGAACTTATGTAATCGAATTGGTCAAAAGAACTATCAAATTCCTTGGTGGAGTAAGCCTGTTTTCTTTTGCAGAAGTAAACAAAGATGGATGGAAAAGACACCAAAACTAGGGTGCAACTTTATGTTTTGGCAGAAGGATAATCCAGATTATGAATTTGATGAAATAAAGAACTCAATAATAGAGTTTTGCAGAAGTCAACTTAGAGAAGTAAACGACAATGAAGTTTACCAGTCCGTTAGTGAATGTTTGGAAAGACAGTAGTTGTTTACTGACTGCTTAGTCCAACCTAATACCCCAAAACAGGCGCCAACCACTTCTCAACTTTATCAACACTCATGCCTTTGCGTTTGGCGTAATCTTCAACTTGGTCTTTTTGAATTTTACCAATGGGGAAGTACTTACTTTCAGGATGCGCGAAATACAATCCACTAACACTAGCCGCTGGGCTCATGGCCATTGATTCGGTTAATGAAACACCAGTATTTTCTTCGGCTTTCAACAACTTGAAAAGCGTGATTTTCTCTGTATGGTCGGGTTGGGCAGGGTAGCCTGGTGCAGGGCGAATACCCACATATTGTTCCTTCACCAACTGCTCATTGTTCAAGTTTTCATCACTAGCATAACCCCAAAATTCTTTGCGAACACGCTCGTGCATGTATTCAGCGCCAGCTTCAGCCAATCTATCGGCCACCGCTTTTAACAAGATACTATTGTAATCGTCGTGAGCTTTTTCAAAACGCTCAATGTGCTTTTCAATGCCTTCACCGGCTGTAACTACAAAGCCACCCATATAGTCTTGAATGGTGCTTTCTTTTGGTGCTACGTAATCTGAAAGAGCCAGGTTTGGAATATCCGCTCCCTTTTTACCTTGCTGACGTAGCGTATGGAAAGTTGCCATCACATCTTCACGGCTTTCGTCTTCGTAAATTTCAATATCGTCTTCAACAGTATTGGCAGGCCAAATTCCAATTACGGCGTTGGCGGTTAACCATTTTTCTTTAATGATTCTGGCCAGCATATCTTGAGCGTCATTATACAGTTTGGTAGCTTCAGAACCATATTTATCGCTTTCAAGAATGTCAGGAAATTTGCCTTTCAACTCCCAGGTTAAGAAGAATGGGGTCCAGTCTATGTAATTTCTTAGCGTGTATAAATCAAGACCTTTAAAGCTTTTTACACCTATGAAATTCGGATGTGTAATCGGCACCGAATACCAATCGCTCACCAACGCATTATCGCGCGCTTCTTCAATTGAAATCAAGTTTTTAGCCGCTTGCCTTTTGCTATGACTTACTCGCAACTGGAAATACTCGTTTCTATATTCAACCGCAAACTCAGAAGATTTTTCGCTTAGAAGGCCACTCAAAACAGGCACCGATTTGGAAGCGTCCAAAACATGAATTACAGGTCCCTTTTTGTATTCCGGGTCAATCTTAACGGCCGTATGAATTTTAGATGTTGTAGCGCCACCAATCAACAATGGAATATCAAAACCTTGGCGTTCCATTTCTTTAGCTAAGTGCACCATTTCATCTAATGAAGGCGTAATCAATCCACTCAATCCAATGGCATCTACTTCATGTTTTTTGGCTTCCTCCAAAATCTTTTCAGGTGGCACCATTACACCTAAATCAATGATTTCGTAGTTGTTGCAGGCCATTACTACGCCCACAATGTTTTTACCAATATCGTGTACATCGCCCTTAACGGTAGCCATTAAAATCTTACCCTTGGCGCGAGATTTCCCATCTTTTTCTGCTTCTAAAAACGGTAGGAGATAGGCTACCCCTTTTTTCATAACACGAGCTGATTTTACCACTTGTGGTAAGAACATTTTTCCTGAGCCAAAAAGGTCTCCTACTACGTTCATACCAGCCATTAATGGGCCTTCAATTACGTGTAATGGCTTTTCTGCTTCTTGTCTGGCAGCTTCAACATCTTCTTCAATAAACTCTAAAATGCCATGAACTAAAGAGTGAGTCAATCGCTCTTGAACAGTTCCTTCTCGCCAGCTAAGGTCTTTTTCTTTGGCCTTTGCTTCTCCCTTAACGGTTTCGGCAAAATCGAGCAAACGTTCTGTGGCATCATCTCTTCGGTTGAGTAATACATCCTCCACACGCTCCAAAAGGTCTTTCGGAATTTCATCGTACACTTCCAACATAGTTGGATTTACAATCCCCATGTCCATACCGTGTTGAATACCGTGATACAAAAAGGCCGAATGCATGGCCTCGCGCACCACATTATTGCCGCGGAAAGAAAAAGAAACATTACTAACCCCGCCACTCACTTTAGCACCTGGCAAGTTTTCCTTTATCCATTTTGTCGCGTTGAAGAAGTCGAGCGCATTGTTTTTATGCTCATCCATTCCAGTAGCTACTGGGAAAATATTCGGGTCGAAAATGATGTCTCCAGGGTAGAAGCCCACTTGGTTCACCAAAATATCGTAGCTGCGTTTGCAGATTTCAATTCGGCGTTCATAATTATCAGCCTGGCCTTGTTCATCAAATGCCATTACTATTACAGCAGCACCATATAAACGTACTTTTCTGGCCTGACGAATAAACTCTTCTTCGCCCCCTTTTAAACTGATTGAATTCACCACGCACTTGCCCTGAACAACCTTTAAGCCGGCTTCGATGATTTCCCACTTACTAGAGTCAATCATTACGGGTACACGGGCAATATCAGGTTCGGCCATCACCAAATTCAAGAACGTGGTCATTGCTTGCACACCGTCAATCATGCCTTCGTCCATGTTTACGTCAATGATCTGCGCTCCACCTTCTACTTGGTCGCGAGCCACTTCAAGTGCTTCGTCGTATTTATCTTCCTTAATAAGCCGTAGAAAGGCCCTTGAGCCCGTTACGTTGGTGCGTTCACCTACGTTTACAAAGTTGCTCTCGCTGGTTACTACTAGAGGTTCTAGGCCTGAGAGTTTTAGTTTATAAGTATTTGTTTTCAGTTCACTGTTCACTGTTCACGGTATTTTTTAGTTCTCAAGACTTTTTCGCAAAGCCTGAATTTGCTTTACTAATTCATTGTATTCAGAGTAGAAATGCTCAAAGCCTTCAGTAGATAAAATGTTTCGATTTTTGCCAAGGTAAAGGCAACCCACAACTTCAATTGCTGATCGCAATGCAATGCCTAAAAATCGAGAGAATTCTTTTTTTGATTGACCCGTTGAGCCTTCTGAAATATTTAGGGAGACAGAATCTGCAGCTCTTTTTATTTGACTTGACAGGACATATTTTTCATCATCTGGGAACGACTTAATCATGTCGTTAATTTTCCCGCTTAGTTCAAGTGCTTTTTGCCAAACACGTAGATTCTCAAACGAAAAGCTCATGTTCTACTAAATCTGTGAACTGTGAACCGTCATCTGTGAACTATAAACAGCAGCCTTCTCCGCTATCCTAGCAATATGCTCCGGTGTCGTTCCGCAACATCCACCAATAATATTCACTAATCCTAGCTTTAGGTATTCTTCAATTAGATCAGCCATTTCTTCTGGCGTTTGGTCGTATTGGCCGAATTCGTTAGGAAGGCCAGCATTTGGATGGGCGCTCACAGCAAAATCAGCTTTGCGGTTAAGCACTTGTAGGTATGGCATTAATTGATTGGCCCCCAATGCGCAGTTGAAACCAATGCTTAACAAGTTCATGTGGCTCATTGATATTAAAAAGGCTTCAGCAGTTTGACCTGATAAAGTTCTTCCGCTAGCGTCAGTAATGGTGCCTGAAACCATGATTGGTAAATCGGTTCCGAGTTCTGTTTGCACTTCGTCAATGGCAAAAAGTGCTGCTTTGGCATTGAGTGTGTCGAATACTGTTTCAACCAAAAGAATATCAACACCACCTTCAATTAGGGCTTTGGCTTGTTCGGCATAAGCAATCTTCAATTCATCAAAAGAAACTGCTCTAAAACCTGGGTTGTTTACATCGGGGCTTAGACTTGCTGTTCGGTTAGTTGGTCCAATTGAACCTGCCACAAAGCGGGGTTTGTTTGGTTCTTTAGTGGTCATCTCATCAGCCACTTCCTTGGCAATTTTGGCCGATTCAAAGTTGATGTTATAAACCGCTTCTTCTAAACCATAATCAGCCTGCGCTATCGTAGTGCC
>JAGQWA010000148.1:5552-7628 GCA_020437725.1 Bacteroidota bacterium
AGTATTGGTTTCTACAATATCAGCACCGGCTTCAAAATATTGACGATGAATGTCTTTAATAATATCAGGACGGGTGATAGACAACAAATCATTGTTGCCTTTCAAGGGTTTATGGTGGTTTTTGAATCGTTCACTGCGAAAATCTTCTTCCTCCAGTTTATGCCTTTGTATCATGGTACCCATTGCACCATCAAGCACCAAAATGCGCTCTTTTATTAAATCTTTTATAGCAGGCTTTTGCATGGTGCAAAGCTAACTTGCCTAACTTGTTAAAAGAGCAGAGTAACTAGGTAAATAGACCCGAATACTTTTGTGATAATCGAATTTTAATGGCTGAAAGAAAAAAGCAATCTAAGTTGAAGAATACCATAAGGTCTATTTGGCCAATGTTGCTGGCTGCATGCTGGTTATTGCTTTTTTATAATGTTGATGCAGTGATAAAATGGGTTCTCCCATTTACTAAGTATTACTACACTCCCAATTTTGTTATTCCACACGCGGCTGTGTTTGTCCAGGAGTACATTACTCACCCGCTTTCTAATTATTTTTCTTGGAATGAAGGATTGAGATGGTTGGCCATACCTTATTTCATTTTCATTGCTTACTTATTATTCTTCGCCCATTTACACGTAAAGAAGTCTTACAAGTATGTAGTGCTGTTACTCATGGTTATTTTTGGTACGATACGTCTGATCCCTAACAGTTTAACATGGCTTGAAAATAGCCAGCCCAGCCAATCTTTTGGTAAGGAAGAACAAGGAAGTATTTCAAATGCTAAGCGAATGCCTTTTTCAAAAAAGGGGTATTGCACCTATAGTTTTTGGGGGTATCTGCTTGGACGAACCTACCTTCATCAAATAGCTAAAAATACCTTGATAGACGCTTTCAAAAATGCAACGGAAAAATGCCCTGATAGAGAGTTTGTTTTGGGAGAAACGGGCCTTAAAAAAGGTGGCCCCATTGGCTTACATGCTGGTAAGCAAAATGGCCTACAAGCCGATATTTTACTTCCATTATTGAAGGACGGCAAAGTAGATAACGCCTGCCATTTAGGCCATTTTTGGTACTACCGAACAGGTTATGAGCGGAAAAATGGTCTTAAAGCTTTGCTTAAAAACCGTAATGTAGATTTTGAGCATTTGGCCATTCTTCTGTTAGAGTTACACAACGCTGCCATTGAGCATAACCTTGGATTAAAAAGCATTGAAATTCATCCCAAAATAAGGCGAGAATTGTTGAAGCATGAACATGGAAAGGAGCTAAGAAAGCTTTTGAGTTTAAAAGGAAGAAATGAATCTAAAGACAAACCTGCCTACATTACCATAACCTTTGCAAACCCAAACTAGGCTGTTGAACGAATTATTGAATAATGATCTACCACAAAAGAGAAAGCAGATTTTTTATTTGCTTTTTGCCATAATTGCGTTTTCGCTATTCTATAAAATAAACTCGTATCCCTTGCACATGGAAGAGCCACGTAGAGCGCTCATTTCCATTGAAATGCTTTATTCGGGCGATTGGGTTCAGCCCACCATTCATGGAGAACCTTATTACAGAAAGCCACCGCTCTACAATTGGGTAATGGCAAGTTTTATGGCAATAACCGGCAATACCAATGTTTGGGTGGTTAGACTCACAACCGTTTTGTCATTTCTGCTTCTAGGCTTATTCCATTTTCAGATAACCAAAAAATGGTTTGGTAGCAAGATGGCGTTTTGGTCAACCGCCATTTTGCTCACTTTTGGCGATTTGTACTTGTACTTCAGCCGGTTGGCAGAAATTGATTTGTTTTTTGCCTTGTTGGCATATCCTGCCGTGGTGCTGCCTGCCTACTTTGCTTATAAAAATAATTGGTGGAAGTTTTATCTAATACCACCCATTTTTGGTGCAATGGCCTTTTTAACTAAAGGGCTACCAGCAATCGCTTTTTTGGGAATTTCTTACCTAGTAGCATTCGCCGTTTTAAAAAGTTGGAAACGCTTGTTAGACTCAAGAATTCTTCTCTCCATTCTCGTTTTTTCCCTTCCAGTTCTGGCCTATTTATCGGCTTTTAATAAATCAAATGACCTTGAACAA
>JAGQWA010000149.1:0-4093 GCA_020437725.1 Bacteroidota bacterium
TAGGTAGTGCCATCAATACTAGTTTCAATTCCGCCAACAACACGGTCTAGAATATTTTCATGAGCGTGCTTTTTAGAATATAAATCAGGGTTTTGACCTTCAATTTGCGAGTAGTCGCCAAAACCGCAATACCATACTTTGCTGCCTATGGGTTCATCGCTACCCGCATATAATGCTTGAGGGGTAATTCCTGTAATTGGCTCTTTGGTTTTTACCAAACACAAATCGTTTCCATTGGCATATCCATCATCATCAGTTAGCCAAGTTGGGTGAAAAACCAATTCTTCAACTTCATATTGAGCGTCAGGATCATTAGGGTCGTTGCCTATTGCGATAATAATACCGCTTGCTGGTGCAGGAGATGTTTGTTCGTCGCTAGTAAAAAAATTATGACCAGCTGTTAGAATCCAGTATTCGTCAATAACCGTACCTGATGCTACATAATCAAGTTCGGTTCCACCTGTTAAATTGTATTGAAAACAGATTACTGAACTAAAATCAGGTAAATCCGATCCAGTTTCAGCTGCCTTCTCTTCATAATCTGATAGTTCTCTGTCGTGTCTAATGCCAAAAGTAGATTCTGCATCTGGATTTTCAGAGTCGTCAACGCCGCATGAAGTAAGTATGCCAAATGCCAATAAAATAATGGGGAAGAATAGATTTAATTTCATAAAAAATAGTTTACGCGGGCAAATGTAAATTCCTAGAACAGAGCCAGATTCATTTCACCGAATCTCAAACGAAACATTCACATCTTGTTTGCAACAAAGTAGTACTCAGAATTGTCGTCGTAATGCTTCACAAACTCAGTCTTTAAATAGCCATTATTTCCAGACAAATAGGGTTTTAATCCAAAGATTGAATAGCCTAAATCAGCTAGAAATTGGTATAACTCTGCAGGATCAGTGCCGTAAAAATCACTGGCACCTTTTCCAAATTCAAAAATGAGTACGGCCTTATTTCTTGCCAGTAATTCTCGAGCTCCTTTTAAAACACCAAATTCAGCGCCTTCAACGTCAATTTTAATGAAGTCAATTCGCGTTTCGGTAGGTATTACGTCATCGAGCTTTTTTAACTCAACGTTAATTTCTTCAATATCAGGATTATCAACAGCATACGCGCGTTTTTTAATGCCACTATAAGCTGGGGCATTTTTTACGAATTGAAAAGTGGTTTGGCCATTTTGGTCAGACAAAGCGCAATTATGAAGAGTTACATTCTTATGGTTGGCATATTTTGATGCTAAATCGGCATACATACTCGGAATTGGCTCAAAAGCAAAGTGTTTTCCAGTTGGAGATTGCTTTAGCATGATGTCAAGAATCTCTCCTTTATGGCAACCGATATCAATACAATTTGAATCAGATTTTAGGCTTTTAAACAGAATTTGGTTGGTAAGCCTATCATATTGCATGTTTTTGGTAACATCTAAATGCAGAAAAGTAAGAATGGCTTTTATGGCCGATTTTAAAAACATGCTTAGGTCTAAATATTGAAGCCGCGAAAGTAAGATTACCAAATCATTACTTCATGTAAAGCAAAACTCAGTTCAAAGGCAATTTCAATATTGTTCCTTCCCCCAAAGCAAGCTTATCTACGTGCCCGGCCAAACTGCCTGTGGTATTCTTAAAATGCATGTGCATATTGGTGGTGTGGTGCGTAAAAACGGCATGATGATGTTTAGAATAAAACCCTAGAATTTGGCATTCGTATTTAGTGTGCCAGTCGTGCGCGCCTGAAGTTTGATGTTTTTGATGTGTGTGAACACTGTCGTTTTCAGGCCAATTGATTATGTGCCAACCTAAAGTGTCCATAGTACCTTCTAGCAAAAATGGAAAAGGGGCAGAAGTATCAACTCCATTCTCAAATGCCGCGCTTTCTACGAATGATTCTAGTTGCTCGTAAGATTTTATTTCAGCTGGAATTTCTGTTGTGCTCCAATTGTTTACCTGTGCTCCAACCAATAAAGCCGCTTTGTTTTGTCTAGTATTACTTACTCTAATTAAGGACTTTTCTTCACCAGGCATAAAAACAGAAATAAAGACTTTGCTATCATAAAAAAGAATCTCACCTTTCAAATTTTCGAGTGCACCAAGGGCATAATAGTGTTCTACATCGTTGAATTTTTGCAAATCTACTTTGGCAGAAAGGTCGTTCTTATGCATAAAGTTTTTAAGTGCTCCATAGTGCTCTACTTTTACGCTTGCACGTTTTTCTTGGCCACAACTTGCAATAACCACTATTGCAAAAGGTAATATCCATTTCATACCTACAAAACAATTAAAGCTAAAATTACCTGTTGGTGACAATTGAAACATTTTATGGCCTTGACTTGTACTCACTATTGCAAGCTGAAATTGGAGTTGTAAACTTTGTGAATTAGTAAGAATGAGCTTTTTTAGTTTTAAAAGTGGCCAAAGAGAATTGCCACACGGCTGGAAACACCTGAAATCTGCTGAAGATCTTGAGCATATAAACCATGTTTCAAAATCGAAACCAGTGGTTTTGTTTAAGCACAGCACAAGATGCGGCACCAGCTTTATGGTGAAAGACCAGTTGGAATCAGCCTGGAACTTGAGTGAAGACGACTTGGAATTTTACTATTTAGACCTGTTGGCTCACCGCGATATTTCTAATCTTATTGCTTCTCAATATGGAGTGGTTCATCAATCGCCCCAAATTTTGGTTATTAAAGATGGAAAGTCGGTTTTTGATACATCGCACCAAATGATTAGCGTTAGAGCCATTGCAAATGCCATTAAACCATAAACCATAGGCAAATCAGTAACCATATCTGTAGTTGTAATAACCTACAACGAAGAGCGAAATCTTGGTAGATGCTTAGAATCGGTAAAATCTTTTGCTGATGAAATAGTGGTGGTTGATTCTTTTTCAAGCGATAAAACACAAGAAATTGCTGAAAACTACGGCGCCCGGTTCATTCAAAATGCCTTTAAAGGCCACATAGAGCAAAAGAACTTAGCCAAGGAACAGGCCAGCTGTGACATAGTACTATCATTAGACGCTGATGAAGCAGTTTCGCCCAAAATGCGTGCGGAAATTGAAAAATTAAAGGCCAATTGGAACGCTGATGGCTACGTTTTTAAGCGATGCACCAATTTTTGTGGAACTTGGGTAAGAAAAGGTAGCTGGTATCCTGATAAAAAGCTAAGACTTTGGGCCCGCGAAAAAGGACAGTGGACAGGCATTAATCCGCATGATAAATTCGAGATACCCGGTGGAAACATCAAGGAAATTGATGCTGAAATTGAGCATTATTCTTATTACACACTTGCAGAATACCAAGCGCAAATAGTGAAGTTTAGCACCATTTCGGCCAAAGCAATGCTTGCAAAAGGCAAGCGTTCGAGTTTGCTGAACCTAATAGCGAATCCGGCCTGGCGGTTTTTTAAAGGTTTTGTACTGAAAGGCGCTTTTTTATTGGGCAAAACGGGGTTTATAATTGAGAAAGGCGCTGCCTACGAAACCTATCTTAAATACATGAAGCTTAAACAATTGCAGGCAAGTAACAATTAGACAATCTTATTGCGGTTACTTTGCGCAATGCGTTCAACTCTTAGACATTTTTGCCTTGTTCTACTAAGCATTATTGCCATTTCAGCTAATGCGCAAGACACTTCTAAACTCTTGTTTTACAATGTATTGGGTTATAATGGAAACGGAGATTCGCGCACTCAATACCTTAAAACCATTCTAGATGAAGCGAAGCCTGATATTTTTATGGTTTGCGAGCTTAGAAGTTCATCAGCTGCAATTGCCATTGTAGATAATGTGTTAAATACCAACGGAGAAACGCGTTTTAAACGTGCCACTTTTTGGGATGACGGTTCTTTAAACAATATGCTTTTTTACAATGGCGATAGATTTAGATTGGTGAAGACCGACACGCTAAACGGAGAACCTAGATTTTCAACTGTATATTTCTTATTGCATAAAGACGCCTACGAAAACGGCGATTCAATTGTTTTCAAAGTATTTATAAGTCATTTAAAAGCTGGAAATGAAGATGCAAATGCCGCAGATCGTGCAAAACAGGTGAAACGCATTAGAAATTATATTGATAAAGAAACAG
>JAGQWA010000149.1:4108-7562 GCA_020437725.1 Bacteroidota bacterium
AGACGGCAAAAACATCTTTTATAGCGGCGATTTGAATGTTTACCGCTCCAGCGAAGCGTGCTTCCAACTTCTAACTGCGCAAGGCACCCACAAACTTTACGACCCAGCTGGGCAAATTGGTGATTGGACCAATAATTCTAGTTTCTCTAAGGTGCATACGCAAAGTACCAGAACTTCGAGTTTTGGCGGTGGTAGCACCGGCGGAATGGACGATAGATTTGATTGGATTCTCATTTCGGGCGATTTAATTCGGGGGCAAAATGGCATTCAATATATAACTGATAGCTACCAGGCAATTGGGCAAGATGGTAATAGATTTAATCGCTCGGTTGTTTTTGGAACAAACCAAGCCGTTTCTGAAACAGTAGCAAATGCGCTGCACGAAATGAGCGATCACTTACCAGTAAGTTTACAAGTGAATGTTAAGTATGATAAAGTTTCGGTTCAAAACCCAATTAACAACAACATTGAACTGCACGGAAATAACATTACCAACAAAGGAGAAGACGCAGCCCAAATTGAGATTTATAATTTACAAGGGCAATTGGTTTATTTTCAGTTGCTCGAATCAAATGGCCAATTAAACGTTGCAAATGCAGTGTTTAAAAATGGCATTCACATTATTAAAGCACAGAACAGTTTCGGTACAAAAATTGAAAAGGTGGCAATAGCCCGTTAAGAAGCTATTAATATGATTAAAAAAAGGGAAAGTTGCTCTAGTTAGTGCAACCATTTTTAATTGTTCTGCTTCTAGGGGTTAGTCATAACCTTAATAAACTGTTTTAATCTAATGTTTTACTACATCTTGTTCGGAGTGTTAGCCCTTGCATTTCTTTCAGCGGCAGGAGTTTTCTCTTATAAATGGAATGTTGCCCGTAAAAAAAGAAAAGCATTTTCGGCTTTCATGAAGAAAATGGAGTACGACCAAATTGGCTATGCTTAGGCCTGGTTGTTATTTAGCTTGCTAAGAATTAAATGCGATTCAAATCCGCGACTTAGTAAGTATTTAAAAAGCTTGTCTCGCTCTGAAAAATCTTTCAGGTTAGCATTTCTTTTTCTAATTGTTTTTTCAAGAGTTTGTTCATACTCAAGCTCGTTTATTTCATTTAATGCCTTATAAATGAGTTCATTATTAATGTTTTTGGCAAGAAGGGCTTGTTTAATTTTTATTTTACCCCAGTGCTTTATTCTAAATTTTCCACGAACAAACATTTCTGCAAACCGCTCTTCATTTAAGTAGTTTTCTTCTTCAAGTCTTGAAATGATTTCTTGGTGAAATTGAAACGGCGCGCCAATTAAGTTCAGCTTTTCTCGCACTTCTTGGTAGCACCTTTCTTGATAGGCGCAATAGCGTTGCAGCTTAATTAAATACTCTTTTAGCGATTTATCTTCGGCCATTTGCAATCAAAGAAACTACAATCGGTGGTTTTTTTACAATTTGCCGCCATGTATCTATCTGTTGAAACCATTGCTCAATTTGTGAATGCCGAAAAAGCGGGTAATTCAAACAAAATGCTTAGCAACCTGGCTTTTGACAGCCGTTCAAACCAAATAGATACAAACACCCTTTTTGTGGCCATAAAAAGTAAAAGCAATAACGGCCATAAATACGTGCAACATGCTTATAGTAAAAACTGTAGGGTTTTCTTGGTGAGCGAAAAGGTGAACCTTGCCAATGATGCCATTTGCCTTTTGGTTGATGACACACTTGTAGCCTTGCAGAAATTGGCCAAGAATTACAGGCAAAATTTACCTTTATATACCGTTGGAATAACAGGTTCAAATGGTAAAACCATTGTTAAAGAATGGCTTTACGAAATTTGCTCATATGGCTTTAAAACTGGCAAAAGTCCTAAGAGTTTCAACTCGCAAATTGGTGTTCCCATTTCAGTTTTAGGATTACAAGAATTTCATGAAATTGGCATAATGGAAGCCGGAATATCCATGCCTGATGAAATGGCAAAGCTTGCTGAAATAATTGACCCCAGCATTGGGATACTCACTAATTTAGGAAGCGCTCATGGAGCCAATTTCAATTCTCAAGATGAAAAATTAACCGAGAAACTAAAACTCTTTGAAAACGCTAATCAACTCATTTATAGGTCTGAAAATTTAGAGTTAGATACTCAAATTAAAACTTGGGCAAAAGGAAAGTCAATAGAATTAATTTCATGGAGCAGTAACCCTTCTAGTACCTATAAAATAACGTGGCATTCAGAAACTGTGTTGAGTTTAGAATGTGATGGTGAATTATGGAAATTCAAAGCCCCACATTTAAACGAAGCCTATAGAGAAAATCTAGCACATTGTATTGTGGCGGCCGTTAGAATTGGTATTCACAATGAATACATTCAGCTGGCCATTCAAAATTTTAAACCATTGCCAATGCGCTTGGAGTTTAAAAATGGCGACAATGGATGCGTGCTAGTAAACGATTCTTATTCAGCTGATTTAGAATCTCTAGACATTGCCCTAGATTATTTAGATCAGGTAGGAGGGGAGCTAGAGAAAACATTGATTATAAGCGACTTTAATGATTTAAATATTGAAACTGAAACTTGGGCATTTGATTTAAAAAAGCGGTTTATACGGCATAAAATAAAGAGCGTTTATGCGGTAGGTAAAAAGAGCCAAAGTGCGCTGTCGGAATTGAAAGAGCCTGTTGTAAAACTATTTAATTCAACTATTGAATTAACTTCTGAACTTACACAAAACCCCTTGCACAAAAAGGCCATTTTAATAAAAGGAGCCCGATCTTTTGAATTTGAAAAGGTTGAAAAATTGCTTGAAGAAAAGAGCCACCTTACCAGACTTGAAGTAAATCTAGGCGCCATTAGAAACAACTTAAACTATTATAAGGGTTTAATTGGTTCGAAAACCAAACTTATGGCCATGGTAAAAGCCCAGGCCTATGGAGCAGGCATAGTAGAAGTAGGTAGGTTGTTACAAAACCAAGGAGTAGATTATCTTTCTGTAGCATTTACAGACGAAGGTGTAGCACTTAGAAAAGCTGGCGTAAGAACCCCAATTATGGTGCTGAACCCTGATGAAGGCGGCTATGCCAGAATCTTCGATTATCAGTTAGAACCAGAGATTTATAACCTTCATTCCTTAAGGCAAGTGCTAGATTTTGTGGCCACCAAATCAACGGATTTTCAAGCCAAAATTCACTTGAATATAGATACCGGAATGCGGCGATTGGGTTTTGAATGGAATGAATTAATTGAACTTGTTCAAGAGCTCAAAATACTACCATCAAACATTAAAGTATCTTCAATTTATTCTCATTTGGCGGCCAGCGACGATGCTACTCATAATGAATTTACACACCAACAAATTGAGCGTTTTAGATCGGCCTCAGCACAAATTGAATTAGCACTTGGTTATTCGACCCTTAAACACATATGCAATACAAGCGGTATTGAGAAATTTTCGGACGCACACCATAATATGG
>JAGQWA010000014.1 GCA_020437725.1 Bacteroidota bacterium
ATTGACTCAGCTCCAAGCGAGAAACCAGCCAATACTTCAAGAGCTGTTTCCATGCTAGCGTGGTCGCCAGAGCCATATGTTTGATATAGAACGATAAATAAACCACCAAGTCCTAAAACTGCCAAACCAGCAACACCAAGACCCATTACGGTTCCACCTGTAAAAGATACTTTTAAAGCTTGTGCCAAACTGGTTCTACCAGCTTGCGTAGTTCTAACATTGGCCTTTGTGGCAATGTTCATCCCGAAATAACCTGCCAATGCTGAGAATACAGCACCAATCACGAATGTGATGGCAATTGTCCAATCAGAATGTTCTACCAAAGTACCAGACCAACCTAAAAGGATGGCTGCTACCACTGCATAAAAAGCTAATACGCGCCATTCGGCTTTTAAGAACGCCATTGCACCTTTTGCAATGTGCCCTGCCAATTCTACCATGTTGGCGTCTCCGGCGTCTTGTTTCGAAACCCAAGCCGATTTTACGGCCATAACTAGTAGCCCTACAAGGCCTAGTGCGGGAACTAAGTACATTACGTAATCACTCATGTTCTCTCTATTCTGTTGATTTTCAAATGATTAATTGAAATAAGCGTGCAAAGATAGCATTATCAACAATCCGAGCAATTTGAAAACTCACTCTATTTTTGGCGCATGGACATAATTGAAGTGAACTCACCCGAACTAGCAAAGGAATTTCTCATGCTGCCGGTGAGACTATATAAAGGCGATAAAAACTACATAAGACCACTAAATAAAGACGTTGACGATGTATTCGACCAAAAGAAAAACAAGTTCTTCCGCCATGGAGAACTTTGCCGCTGGTTGTTGAAAGACAATGGCCAATACATAGGCAGAATTGCAGCTTTTATCAACAATCGCACTGCCAAGGCCAATGATCAGCCTACCGGCGGAATGGGATTTTTTGAATGCACCAACAACCAAGAAGCTGCCAACAAGCTGTTTGACACTTGCCGCGATTGGTTAGCAGAGCGTGGAATGGAAGCAATGGACGGACCCATAAATTTTGGTGAGCGTGATAAGTTTTGGGGAATGCTCATTGAGCCTTTTGACCCACCTACTTATAATATGAACTACAATTTCCCGTATTACCAGGAATTGATAGAGAACTATGGTTTTCAGGTGTATTTTAAGCAATTCACCTATTTCAGAGAGTTTCAGGCGCCCATTGAGCCAGAATATGCTGAGAAAGCCAAAAGAATTCAGGCTGATACTGATTACACTTTTGAGTTCATTAATAAAAAAGACCTACCCACTTGGGCAGAGCATTTTAGAACGGTTTACAACAGTGCCTGGGGTGGTTCGCACAAGAACTTTAAAGGCATGCACAAAGAACAGGCAATGGCCATTATGAAAACCATGAAACCCGTGATGATCGATGAACTGGTTTGGTTTGGTTTTTACAAAGGCGAGCCCATTTGTTTCTTTATTATGCTGCCTGAATTGAACCATATTTTTAAACACGTTAACGGAAAGCTTGACCTAATTGGCAAGCTGAAGTTTGCTTGGTACCGCTATGTTAAAACCATTAGGCATACTTATGGGGTGGTGTTTGGTGTAGTACCCCAACATCGCGGCAAAGGTGTTGAAGGTGCTATGGTTTTGTCGGCCGCCAAATACTTGCAGCCTAAGGACAAATACCGCACGTTGGAAATGAACTGGATTGGCGATTTCAATCCGAAAATGATCAAGATTGTAGAAGCTGTTGGTGGCAAAAAATACCGCACTTATCATACCTACCGCTACTTATTTGACAGAGAGAAGGAGTTTAAGAGATATCCGATGATTTAGTTTAGTCGTGAGTTATGAGTGCTGAGTTTTGAGTTGAAGAAATGTTGAGTTTTGAATGTTCAATGTTGCATGGGCTTGGTTCGAGCCAAGTTCACTTTACGCTAATATTTTGTGGTATCTCAAAGAGCATATTTTACACTTGGCTGGAGTCAAGCGTTATTCCCAACAATACCGCTGATACGCATTGGGTTCAACATTAATCTATGACCAACTAGCCGAATTATTCGGTGAATTAATTGCAAGCAAAGCATTCATGCACTTACATTAGCCGATAGTGCAAGCATTTGAGTGGGAAACTTTGTAAAACTGATAGGGTTATTTATAGCGGTTTGGGTGCCCTTTTTGGCCATTTCGCAACAGATTACGGCTACCGACCATAGCGAGTTTGATAGCTTGCATGCAGAATATTTCTATGCCATTGACCACTCGCCAGATTCAGCTCTTGAGCTAATTAACAACCTGTACGCTAAGGCCCTGCTCAATAACGATTACTACGAAATTGGTTATGCTCTTTGCCTAAAAGGCGAAGCATATGCCATGAAAAACGAGCTGGAAATGGCGGGCTCATTTTTTCACAGAGCTTTAGATTTATTTACCGAACACAACGACTCTATGGGTAAAGGTTATGCCTTTCATGGTCTGGGTACAATAGCTGATAATTTGGGTAGGTATGAAGACGCCATTGCTTTTTACAAGCTAGGCCTTGAATATGATACAACCCTAATAGACGATGTTTTTATAGCTTGGTTTAACATAGCTAGAGATTACATTTATTTAGACAGCACTAAAAAGGCGCTGCCATATATTAATCAGCTTAAAAGGCAGTTTAAACGTGGCGAAGACAGCTCTGGATATTATCTGGCCTTAGAGCTCGAAACAGACATTAAATATGAAAATGGCAATTATAAAGATTGCCTAAAGCCCGTAATGCAATGTGTAGTATTTTATAAGAAACTTGGTTATAAGGCCTATTTGGCATCATTATATTATTACCTGTGCAATATTTATGCTGAATTAGAAGACCTTGAAAAAGCCAAGTTCTATCTAAACAAAGGTTTGCACATTGAAACCGTTTTAATGCAAAGCGAACCTAGCTATTACTACTATGATATGGCAATACATCTTGCCAAATTAAATGGTGATTATCAAGCGGCTTTCAACGCAATGTTGAACCAAAAAAAACTCACTAAAAAATCAAAAAACGTTGACAATTCAAGCTTGTTTAAAGTAGTAGAACAGGAATATGAATTTCGAGAAAAAATAAAAACGGCTGAAAGAGAAAAAGAGCTTCTCGCTAAAGAAAAGCAGGCTGAAAAAAAAGCCTTTAATGCTGCCCGTAATTATTTTAGATTAGTTATAGCACTGGTAGCTTTCATAGCTATTATTTTGGCTTTTTTGTTCTATAAACTCAGAAAACTCAATTCTCAATTAAGGGTTCAGAATAGCGAAATTGAAAAGTCGAATACGCAGCTAACTGAAAGCAATAAGCTAAAAGAAAAGCTTATGGGTTTAATTGCGCACGACACTAGAAATCCATTAGCCGCCACTTCATCTGGACTTCAACTAATTAATAGTGGCCATTTATCTAAAGAAGAAGAAAAACTCCTGATTAATGCCCTTGCTACTTCTTCTGAAAGATCGCTTGAAGAATTAGATGGCGTAATAAGATGGGCCAAGGCGCAGCTAGATGGAATGAACGTAGAGTTGAAAACTGTGAAACTGGAAAATCTTATGAATGAAATTCTGGTCTCCATTCAACCCATTTTTCAGGAAAAAGGCATTGAATTCATTTCAAAATTCACCCCTATATGCCAGGTAAAAGCCGATGAGCAGCTACTTAAACATGCCATAAAAAATTTGATGGTGAATGCCGGTAAGTTTTCTCATCCAAATGATAAGGTTACCGTTGGGGCCGACATTAATAATGGAACTTGTAAAATTTATGTGAGCGACAATGGAGTTGGCATGAACGAATCCCAATTAGAAAGTCTTTTTAGCGCCAGTTCCGTGTCTTTTAATGGCACTAAAAACGAAAAAGGCACTGGCCTTGGGCTAATTCAATGCAAGGAATTTGTTACCAATATGGGCGGAACTATATCGGTTACTAGCGCGCTAAACAAGGGCACCACCTTTACCATTACCCTGCCCAGTTCGTAATTATTGTTTCAAAAACTGAAATAGCTCATCATCAAGTTTTAGCCAATAAACACCCACAGGCAAACTGCTAATATTTATGGTGCTATTTTCTTCCATTTTGGCTTTTAAAACTTTGTTTCCATTGGAATTAAATATCACCACTTCTTGGCCGCTTTCAATATTTGAAAAGTGCAGCATTCCATTGGCCGGATTCGGATAAATCGAAATCAAGTTGTCAGCTGAACGTTTTAAGCCTACAATACTGCTAATGGTAATAAGCGAGTCGATACTCGATGAATTTTGACAATAATGCGCCGTTAACCTCAGCAAATACTTGCCATTTTTGGTATAAACATGACTCGGATTTTCATAGGTTGAAAAGGTACTATCACCAAAAGACCAAGTATAATTTAATGCGCTGTCAGAAGTATTGGTTATTGAAATGGAATCTTTAAACAGCTTAAAAGTAAAGCCTGGTTTGGGCTGGGGCTTATTTATAATCCAGCTGTTCATACGGTCAAAAGCCACATACTTTACCGCCTCTTTAATTTGGGCAACGGTGATTTTATTTAAACCCGATGTAAATTCAATATTATTGGGGTCTTTATTGAATATCATTGAATAGAAAGTTGCCGCTGCGGCATAAGTACCAGCCATTGAAGGATGAGATTCATCAGCATTATACAATTCAATTGAAGGAAAACTATCGCGTATATAATGCCACACTGCTCCAACTGGCGACACATCTGCTTTATTCATTTTTGCCATAAGCTGATATCGGAGATTCAAAAGACTATCCATACCAACATAGGTGCACAAAGCTGGTATAACCCTGCAGTTGGTTTGGTCGCCATTTTTTCGTCCCCAAGTCATATAGAATAGTGGTTGCGAGCAAATGTTATTAGCCCTAATGCTATCGCATAGTTGGCGGGCATACGGAAAAACTTCTTTCACCACAAAGTCGTTTGTAAATGCGGGTTCTTGGCTTTGGGCTTGAATCACTACATAGTCCCAATTCTTGCTTCTTATTTTGGCATACACTTCAGGGTCTTGTGTATGATTTAACAGGCGCGCTCCACCTGGCGTATGTGCTTGGTAAGTTAAAGTATCGCCGGCTGACGCACACATTATTCTTAGCATATTGGGTAGATTGTTGGTACCTGTGTAGCTATTACCTATAAATAGAACCGTTTTATTTCCACCCCAAACAAGTGCAGGTAATGCAAAAAGCAGAAATAAAAGGCAGATTTTATAAGGGAATTGGCAGTATAAACATTTCATATTGAGCAAAATACGTTCAAAAGGTGGAAAGTTAAAAAGTGAAAGGTGAAAAGTGAAAGGTGGAAGGTGGAAGGTGTGAACATGCCTATTCAGGGTCAACAACATTGTCACATCATTTAATTACATTTTTAATCTATTAAAATCGAAATTATCACATTACCGCCTTAAATAATTATTCATTTGAAGAAATGACTTTGGCTACTTCTTCTAGAATTCCTAAATAATGCGGCCAAGCGTCTCTTTCCATCAAGAAAATTGAGATTGATGCATTCAGCGATGGAAAATATTGGGTAGTTGTTCCCCAAAAACCGCCGTGACCATAGCACTCAAACTCACCAAGTTGGCGCTTAGCATGAGCCATATAATATTCGTTTTCAGGAATTTTTACTGGTTGGAAGTAGAGCAGCTCAGCCGTTTTTGGATTATTAAACAGTTCACCGCTGAAAAAAAGCTGAGTAAATCGCGCAACGTCTTTTGTAGTGGTAGCTATTCCGCCACCGCCATACAAATCAAACGACGGATGCAAGCTGAAACTTTCTACTTTATACTTAGTAGCGAATTGATGAACCAATGGAGCCAAATCTTTCGGGGCTTCTTCTAAAGTTGGAAACCAAGTGTGGTGAAGCCCATTTTTGTCATAAGCCAATAAATCTCGCATGGCTGTGTAAAAAGGCTTTCCAGTAATTTCTTCTACAATGATTCCGAGCAATAAATTGTTGGTTTCTGAATAGGCAAAAGTGTCGCCTGGCGACGCAATTACAGGATTGGTCATGGCCAATTTCAATTGCTCATCGCGTGTCCAAACATATTCGGGTTCATATTCAGAACGGCCCATATAATCTGCGGTATTTACATAATCGGCAATACCTGATGTTTGCGAATTGAGATGTGCCACGTTTATCATATCGGTGGCATATCCCGCTGTCTTAAGCATTTCAATAAGCGTATCAGGCAAATGAGTTGAAATAGGCTCTGTGATACTAAGCTTATCCATTTCTACCAAGCGCAAAAAAGTGGCAGATAAGTAAGTTTTGGTAATGCTGGCAATTAGTGCTGGGTCGTTGGGTTTTAACTTTCGCTTTGAAGCTTCGTCTGCCCAACCAGTAGCTAAAGAAATAGAAATTTCCTGAGTAGGCGCTTCAACGTGCATGGCCATGCCCTTCGCTTCAGGTACAGCTCTAAATGCTGAATCTATAATGCCTTGAAATCTCTCAATAAGTTCTGTTTGAGTTAAGGGATTAGCTCTTTGTTTTCTCTGATTTGAATTAGAGCAGGCCGAGATAACAAGAACCAAGGTTGCGAATAAAACGTAGTTTTTCAAGCTATATTTTTTGGTGTTTGAGGAACAAATACATCAGCAGCCTCTTGCATTATTGGCAAATCAGACGTGCTTCCCATAATAATTCCTACTTCCATTTTATTAGTTGTTAGTGTTTATTGCTTAGTGTTTAGTTGTTTGGCAATTTTAAATGATTAATGTTTAATTTTCAATGAGAGTAGTGGCTTCTGGACTTCTTAAGAATTCGTAAGGTAAATCAAATTATCACATTTCCACATTCTCAAATTATCCAATTAACTAACTACCCTAATCGAATTTTTTACTTTTTCTGCCGTAGCCAATGCTCTTTTCAAACTTGGATCAACTATGGTTACGTGCCCCATTTTTCTGCCTGGTTTTGTAATGGCTTTACCGTATAAATGCGGATAAACTCCTACCTCTGACAGCAAATCTTCCATGCCTTCGTATTTGGCTGAACCTATGTAGCCTTCTGCCCCTAAAAGATTTACCATAACACTTGGCTCAACAGTGTTGGTTGCACCTAATGGCATGTTTAGTATGGCCCGTAAATGCTGCTCAAATTGCGAAGTAAGATTACCTTCAATAGTCTGATGCCCACTATTATGCGGTCGTGGTGCAATTTCATTCACCAATAAATTGCCTTTTTTGTCAAGAAACATTTCAACTGCTAAAAGCCCAACTAATTCAAGCTCGTTGGCCAGTTTCATGGCAATTGCTTCGCCTTCTTTTTCTAACTCAGGAGAAATAGCGGCTGGTGAAAAAAGCAATTCAACCAAATTATAAACGGGATTAAAAACCAGCTCAACCGCAGGAAAAACCTTGGTTTCACCATCTACATTTCTGGCTACTATAAATGAAAGCTCTTTATCAATATCAACCTTTTGTTCCAAAACCGAAGGAGCATCAAAAGAATTGTCGATGAAATTTGACTGGTCAATTAACGTTACACCTTTACCATCGTAACCACCAGTTCTAAGCTTTTGTGCTGCAGGTAGAAAATCTAAGAACTCCTTAATATCTGCTCTATTATCAATGATGTGATAAGGTGCAGTTGGAATACCATGTTGATCATAAAAGGCCTTTTGAGCGCCTTTGTCTTGCACCGTTTTAATGAGTTTTGGTGAAGGGTAAACGGCCTTACCTTCTGTTTCTAATTTCTCAAGCGCATCTACGTTTACATGCTCAATTTCTATGGTGAGTAGGTCAACGTTTTGGCCAAAATTGTAAACCGTATCAAAATCATTGAAATCGCCCTGCACAAACTCAGAACAAAGATTTCTGCAAGGAGCTTCAGCGCTTGGGTCTAGAATATGAAACGAAATATTGTAAGAAATTCCAGCCTGGATCATCATTTGCCCAAGTTGTCCGCCGCCTAAAATGCCTACTTTATACTCTCCAGTAAAAATGCCATGATTCATGGTGCGAAAATAGGTGGTTGATTTTGTAAGGGTGGCGCAACCTTGTCGCTTTATCTTGATGCAAAGCATAGTGTGGCATTGACTATCGAGCTATTATAGGAATTTGTAGTAGAAATTTCTATTATACTTTTCCGCAATTGAGCCTTAACTCCCGAAAGGATGTTTTTGGTTTTCAGCTTGGATTTAATAATATTTTCATTTCCAACCCCTTAAGTGAGAATCTTTCTGCCAGTCCGCTCAAGCCGCTGGGCTTTTACTTTTTCCATTGATGAAAAAGTAAACATCCCGATAGCTATCGGGACTGTCTAAAATAAACTCGCTTCGCTCAAACAGAATTTTAGACATGTTAATAGCACGGTTACTGAGAACCATTTTAGACTCGATGTTAAAACCAATACTTCGCAACCGCCCAAAAATTCGCGAAACACCAAATTGACAAGACAAAGACCGGACTTAAATCTCTGGTCTTAATGAGATTCCTATTTAAAATCCAAACTATCCATGCAATTGCAGGAATTATTGACAATGTTAAGATGGGTCCATGACTGCAGAAATTACCAATAAAGATGACCTTTTCGAATATTAGGAATGCTCCAGATAGAAGCACCATTCTTTTATAAATCGCTGAATAGTCATTATTCCGATAATGGTAAATCATGAGAGAAAAAATTCCCAGCAAGGAGATGTAACTACCGATATAAGACATGTAACTACTTGAGAAGTAACCAATGGCAATTCCGACTGTTATTACTCCAATTAGAATATTAAGTGGTCTGTTTTCTCTGAGTAAAGAATAAACAACTGAAAAAGCACTCACAACCAATACTAATGTCATTCTATGTTTTCCCCAGCATTAAAATTGAAAACCACGCCAGCTCTAAAATTGAGCTCGGTAATGTTGCCAATGTCTTGAAAAATGAGATTCTTGGCTTGGCCAAATCGCATGAAATCGGCCGTTAGCGAAATGCCGATATTGCTTGTTACCCAACCACGTAAACCAGCGCTTAAAATAAAAGCAGAACAGACATTATTGAACGATTCGTCAGGCTCATTCACCAAATTAAACTGCTGAACTTGACCTCTCGTTTTGCGGGTTAACGTACCAGTAAAACCAGAATTAAGTAATACTCCGCCATAAATTCCTGCGCCATAAAAAAGTTCAATGCTTTCGCCATGATGCATTTCTGGCATGAGCACAATCCCCAATGTATTGTGATTTAAAAACCCATCCATGGTTTGTTCTTCCAAGGCTGAAGTTCTTACCCAATGATAGATTTCTGAACTGCCATTGTTAAGGGTTAACCTAACATTTCCGCGCAGTTTTTGACTTAAATCCATGAAACAACTTAGGGCAAAGTCAGAACCGCTTCCACCATCAAAACGATAGCTGTAATCAACATTGTTAGCAAAGTTTGGGGTAAGATTTTGCAGTGAATAACCACCGCTTATTCCAAAATTGAGTAACGTTAACAGGGTAATAGCTTCCACAGCACAAGTTTAACCGCCAAATTAGCGTTTCTCTTCTCAAAATCTAGATTATGAAGAAGCAGGTAATCGTAATTTCTTTCTTAGGCATCATTCTCTTAGCATTCGCCCCTGGAGATTTTAAGAAAGACCAACTCAGGTATAAACGGGTTAGAACTGCCTTTGCAGAGAAAGACAGCCTTATTAATCAAAAGCTTGAAAAACTTGGTGTTAAGCCAGAAAAATTGGAGCTTTTTGTCCGTGCTTTAAAAGCTGAAAGAAAGCTTGAAACTTGGGTAAAAAACCACGATGATGAGAAATTCCAGCTCTACAGATCATTTAGTTTCTGCTCATTTTCTGGCGATCTAGGTCCAAAACGCAAACAAGGCGACTTACAAATTCCAGAAGGGCTTTATAAGATTGAAATCTTTAATCCGGTTAGTAGTTTCTATTTGTCTCTAGGCACTAGCTATCCCAATGCTTCAGACAAAAAACGAAAAATAGGAACTGACCCCGGCGGCGATATTTACCTGCATGGCAGTTGTGTAACCATAGGTTGTATTCCCATTCAAGACGATGGAATAAAAGAGCTCTATGCACTATCGGTGTTGGCCAGAGATGCCAACAAAAGCAGCATTCAAGTGCATCTCTTTCCGTTTAAAATGAATGACGCCAATATGCTGAAATACGGCAAGAAATACCCAAAACATGTTGATTTCTGGAAGGAAATACAACCATTCTACCAGCATTTTGAGAGCAAAAAGCAGCTGCCGAAGTTTTATATTTCTAAAGAAGGAGCTTACAAGATGACAGAATGAGAAAAGAGTATTGAGCAAGTGTATCGAGCAAGAGTATCGAGCAAGAGTATTGAGCAAGAGTATTGAGCAAATGGTGCCACGACTTTATCTCTTCAACTTATAAACCACCAAATACAGAAAAGCCAAAAAGGCTAAACCTGCGGCAACAAAAAAGGAAATGGGCATTCTTTCAGCCTGATTAGCATACACATAACCAGAAATTAAGGCTCCTGCGCCAATACCAAGTTCAAGCGCAATGTAAACGGTAGCCATGGCCCTACCGCGAAATTTCTCAAGGCTAAGGTCAATGGTCCAAGCAAAAATGGTTGGTGCATTTATGCCCAAGGCAATGCCAAAAATGGCTGCACCAATTAGCAAGGTATTTACATTTTGTGCCAAGCCAATAACAACCATTGAAATGATGATAACCGATGCGGAAACAAAAAGCATATTGGCTCGGCCCCATTGATCAGAAGCTCTACCGGCTATTAAACGCATAAGCAATGATGACAAAGTAAAAACCGTGAAGAACAACCCCTTGTTTTCAAGGCCTAGTTGGGTGCATAAATCGGGCACTATGGTTAACACTACCCCAAACGAAAAGGCTGTTAACGCCATTACTACTGACGGAACCACCACTCGTGGCTCATAAACATCAGCCCAAGTTACTTTTAAATGGTTCCAGCTCATTTTCTGCTTGTTTTGCAGCGTTTCTGGCAGGCCAATAAATACAAGCACTGAAAGGAATGCCAATGCACTAGAAATCCAAAAAAGCCATTTATATTCTCCATCAAAAGCTATTAGCAATGTAGAACCCAAAATGGGGCCAGCCGCCATTCCCAAACTATTAAAGAACCCTACCAAACCCATGGCTTCTCCCCTGCGGTTGGGCGGAACTATATCGGCCACGTAGGCGGCATTACCTGTAGGTGTAAATCCGGTTGAAAGCCCATGAAAAAAACGCAGGATAAAGAACCCTACCACAAAATCTAAAATTGGATATAAAAACCCAATTACCACGCAAACCACTACACCGAAAACCATAACGGGAACTCGGCCAATAGTGTCGGCCAATCTTCCAGAAAATGGCCGTGCCAAAAGTGCTGTTAGGGTAAAAATTCCAATAATAAGTCCTTTATGCTCTCCCCCACCTAATGAAGTTAAATAGCCGGGCAACTCAGGTATAACCAAATTAAAACTGGCAAAAAACAACAACGAGCTTGCACACATTACCCAGAACTGCTTGTTATAGCTAGAAGTAAAGGCTTTAAAAGGTTTTTTAATAGCCCGCAGAGTTGATGGAAGCATGCGCAAATGTGCAGCATTAGAATTCATTCATGGCATTATACTTTTGCCGCACTCCATAATTAAATTGAATTCATGTACGGAAAAATGCAACAACAGCTTCAAGATGAATTAAAAGGCATACAAAAAGCTGGGCTTTATAAAAAAGAAAGAATTATAACCACCCCACAAGGTGCTGAAGTGCACGTAAACACTGGCGAAGACGTAATTATTATGTGTGCCAATAATTACCTAGGGTTATCATCTCATCCAGAAGTTATTCAAGCAGCTAAAGATGCGCTAGATACGCATGGTTACGGCATGTCGTCAGTTAGATTTATTTGTGGAACCCAAGACATTCACAAACAGCTTGAGCGAAAAATTGCAGACTTCTACCAAACTGAAGATACCATATTGTATGCAGCTGCCTTTGATGCCAACGGAGGTGTTTTTGAACCATTGTTTGGCGCTGAAGATGCCATTATTTCTGACGAACTAAACCACGCTTCAATTATTGATGGAGTGCGTTTGTGCAAAGCAGAGAGATATCGCTACAAGCACAGCGATATGAACGATCTTGAAGAACAATTGAAAAAAGCACAAGCACAGAGAAACAGAATAATTGTTACCGATGGTGTTTTCTCTATGGATGGCGATATAGCCTTAATGGACAAAATCTGCGACTTGGCTGATAAATACGATGCTTTAGTGATGACCGACGAATGCCACTCTGCTGGATTTATAGGCAAAACAGGGCGTGGAGTACCAGAATACTGCGGCGTTATGGACCGAGTAGATATTATTACCGGAACCTTAGGCAAAGCACTTGGCGGTGCCATGGGCGGTTATACCACTGGCAGAAAAGAGATAATAGACCTTTTAAGACAACGTTCTAGACCTTATTTGTTCTCAAACTCGTTAGCTCCGAGCATAGTTGGCGCATCAATTAAAGTGTTCGACCTATTGAGCTCAACAACTGCTTTAAGAGATAAACTAGAAGACAATACCAAATACTTTAAAGCCAAGATAAAAGCAGCTGGTTTCGATATAAAAGAAGGTGATTCGCCTATTGTTCCTATTATGCTTTACGATGCAGCACTTTCTCAAAAATTTGCTGATGGCTTATTGAAAGAAGGCGTTTACGCCATTGGTTTCTTTTACCCAGTTGTTGCCAAAGGTGCTGCTAGAATTAGAACACAAGTTTCTGCCGCGCACGAGAAACACCATCTTGACAAAGCGGTAGATGCTTTTGTAAAAGTGGGTAAAGAATTAGGCGTTATTTAACCCTTAGCCCAAGTCTAAAAAAGAAATTCAACCTTTAATAAATAAGATTCAACCTAAAAAGTCGGCCATTGGTCGGCTTTTTTTTGTTCTCGGTTTTGAAATTAATCGAAAACAAAACCATCATATCCGCACATATTGGCTTCAAAGGTCGATTTTTCAAAAAGCATCAATTTACGTCAGAGACGAATAACCTTATTCCATAGACTAACTTATACATTTGGACTGCAAATAAGTATTTCGCATCGATGAATTATTTTTACCTAAAACACATAATAATTGGTTTGCTGTTTTTTCTGGCTGCCAATATTTCTGCCCAAGCTCAGTGTGGCACCATAAAGATTAGTGCATCAAAATACAATATTTGCGAAGGCAACGCCATTGCTGTTTACGTTAGCGAATCATCTCAAATAGAATCTTATACCTGGGTTTTGTATAAAGCAAATGTTGGTTTAGAAGCCATAGATACTGTTAAGGGAAAAAGTTTTGATACGGCGTCATTTCTTGTTTTGAAAGAGGGGAAATACACCATTCAATTATTCACCATTCTTGAGAACGGCAAATCATGCGTCACAAATCTGCCAAAAAACATATCGGTGGGCTCTGCTCCAAGCACCATGTCTATAACCACAAGTGCTAAAAAAGTATGCGAGCTACCAGCCGAAGTGACTTTTACAACAGCAGCTGACCCTACTTTAACTTACGACTGGCTAATTAGTAATGAAGGAATTGAAGACGACGGTGCCTATTATCAAAAAGCCCGCAACAACCAAAAACACAGCTTTCAAAAACCTGGCTATAAGACAGTTGTACTAAGAGTTACCAACCAGATTGGCTGCCAAACCACTCAAAAAATTGATTCAATCGTTTATGTTGATGATATAAAGTCAATTGATTTTGAGATTACAGAACTTACCGCCGCTTGCGATGAAAAAGTTATTCAAACAAAACCCACTCAGGTTTTAGATACCACTGCAAAAGTTTCTTGGTCTTTTTTAGGAGGAACTCCAGCCACCAGTAGCGATCTTTTTCCTTCAACCGTAACCTATTCTAAAGAAGGTGACTATACCGTTAGCCTATTGGTTGAAACCGAAGGTGGTTGTAAGCAAAAAGTGCAGAAAAACGATGTGGTTGCAGTTGGCAACCTTGTTACGCCAGATATTCAATTAACCGAAACTGAAGTTTGTGCCAATACCGAAACTTTCTTTTTTGATAAAACCAAAACACCAAATGGCGGAACCGTTGAATGGATATTTCCTGGTGGAAATGTTGATCCAGAAAAATCAAACGATAAAAAGCAAGTAGTCAAGTATTCAACCCCTGGAAGTTTTGCCGTGTATTATAAGTACGAAAAAGGTGGTTGTGCATCAGAATTGCTACTGGCCGACACCATAAAAGTACGCTCTTTTTCAGCGTCGTTCGCACCTGAATACACCTGCAACTGCGAACCTGGTAATGTGCTTTTCACTAATGGTTCGTCTAGCTCATTGTCAACCGAAAAGCTAAAGTATTTCTGGAAAATAACCGACGAAAACAAGAAACCCATCTTTTCTAGTAAAGCAAAAGATGCAAGCTTCAACTTCTCAAAAATGGGAACTTTTGATGTGAATCTTACAGTTACAAATGAGTTGGGTTGCGACCAATCAACCAATAAAAACATTGAATTTAAACCGCTTGAAGCCGCTTTTGGTGTAAATAGCAAACTAATTTGCTTGGGCGATGAAGTAACAACCATCATCAATTCTGGCATTACCTGCGACAATAAACTAGACAGCATTACTTGGTTGTTTTACGATGCAACTGGTAAAAAAGTGCTTTCTGAACAGCAAACCAAAATTGGCAAATACGAATACACAAAACCAGGTGTTTACAATATTGCTCTCTTGGTTAAAAATGCTTCGGGCTGCGCTGACACCATATTAATGGAAAATGCCGTTGAAGTTTTTGACCTTGAATTAGACTTTAAAGTTTCTGAAACTGATGTGTGCCTTGGCGATGAAATTGAAATAGAACTCATACA
Source organism: Bacteroidota bacterium (assembly GCA_020437725.1). GTDB lineage: Bacteria > Bacteroidota > Bacteroidia > CAILMK01 > JACPUW01 > JAGQWA01. The sequence continues at coordinate 14,793 of JAGQWA010000014.1, forward strand.
CAGGCCAATATCTGTTAACGCTACCAACAGCTGGCGAATTATGGATCCAAAAACCCGCCGTAGAGTTGTTTCAACCGATAGCAAATTCAAATTCTCTTTTACTGATGCCGGCACGTACGATCTTTTTCTTACAAGTGCCAAATCAGCAAAATGTGCCGATACTTTAAACCTTAAAAAAGTATTTATCGTAAGCGGAACCAAAGTGAGTTTCACAAGCAAAGACAATGAAAATTGTCTTCCACTTAAAGATGAACTTAAAGCCAAGGTGCAATACAACATTAATCACCGAAATGGCGATAATGATATTGACTTTACATGGAGCTCTAACCAAACTGATGGGATTACTTTTAGCGACGCCAGTGGTGCCGCCACAAATGTTGAAATAACTAAAAACGAGCAATATGATTTAAGACTTACCGCTGTGAATGGTGCCGGATGCCAAACTGTTATTGATTCTGCACTTTTCTATAAAGCAGGCGTTGTGGCCAAATTCGATATGCCACAAGTGGCTTGCACAAATATTCCATTTACACTTAATAATCACTCTTACATAAATCCAGTAAAATACAATTGGACAACAACTGCCACTGATGTAGAAATTCAACCAAATGCCAATTCAACTTCGCCAACGGTTATTATTGGAACCGAAGGCGTTTATGATTTTAAACTAATAACCGAGAATAAAATTGGTTGCTTAGATTCAATTACAAAATCAATTAACGTTATTGAATTCGATTTTGACTTTGAATCGAAAGATACCAATGGTTTATGTTCGCCAGCGTTGATAAGCTTTAAGGCTAAAGGTGTAAATGTAGATTACTATTTGTGGGAATTTGGAGATGGCCAACACCTACAAACCACCAACGACAGTGTTACCCATGTGTATGATATTCAAGACCTTTTGCTAAATGACAACTCCACTTTTGATGTATCCGTAACCGCTTATTCTAAGTATGGCTGCGAAAAAACTATTGTAAAGAAAGAATATATTACCGTGTGGGGGCCACAGCCAAAATTTGCCTTAAAAAACAATGTTGGCACAGGCAAAAGCGAAGTGGAGTTTATAGATTTAAGCAAAAACGTAAGCAGGTTCTACATAGATTATAACGACCAAACTTCTGTTGATTCATCATTTGGAACACATACTTACCAAATGCTCTACTCTAATCTTGAATTTAATGTTTACAAGCCTTTTATGGTGGCTTTCGATGACAGAAACTGCATAGCCATTTACCCTAATAACAAGGCTGTTGATAGCGTAATAATTTACAATACACCAATCCCAACTTTTACAGTTGATACCACAGAAGCTTGCGATTCGGGGTATTTTAGTTTTACCAATACCTCGCGCTTTGCCGATTCTTTTGCTTGGTATATTGATGGAGTTGACACTGCCTTTTCGCACGAAATAAACCCTTCAATTGGCCTTAGCAATGGCTTATATTCAATTAGGCTAGAAGCATTTAATAACGATAACTATAAAAAAGCCAAGCTTGAAAGAAACCTGTTATATGTGCATCAATTACCTGAAATAAACTTCGGTTTAGAAAAGGAATTTTCTTGCATTAACCAGCTCATTACCATTTTCGATAGCTCAAAATCTAACCACGAAATTGTAGCCTGGCAATGGAACATTAATGGCATGGTTTACAACACCCAAAACATTCAACACCTGTTTAACGATTACGGCAACTACGACATTACGCTTAAAGTGATTGACGCCAAAAACTGCGAAGCCAGTACCACTTTTAACGAAGCCATAAACGTTGAAAGGCCGCAACACATTGAACACGGTGGCATTAATTTCTTAACCATTGTCCAAACCGGCGATGTAGAATTAAGCCTTGATGCTAAGCCAGCTGGTGCAAGAGAATTGCTTCTTTTCACCGATAAATCAGGAACCATTAATAGACTTTACCCACTTGGTTATTCAACTACTGATTCAATTTTGGGTGGAACCTACTTAGCCCGAAATACACCAAATACGCGCTACGCCTTAAAAGCCATAGACCAATGTCATGACACCGTGCTAATTGGCAATTGGCACAAGCCTTTAACCATTGAGATTTACAACCCACGTGGCCAAAGCCAAGGTGGTGATGATATTAACTACTTTCCGAGCATAAGCTTTGACGAATATGAAGGCTGGAACCAAGTTGACCATTATGAAATTTGGCGAGCAATTAATGGCCAAAAACTAGAAAAACTGGCCAACATTGAAGCAGAAAATGGGTTTGTACAATATGTAGATTCCCTAGTTTGCCAAAACAATTACCAATACCAAGTAAAAGCCATTCATCCTAATTTAAGGTGGAATTCTAACTCTCCATCTGATACTACCACACCAGTTTATTTAGCGCCCGAAGGTTTTGTTGATTTGGTGAATACCACCGTGCAAAATGGCCAGGTTATAATTAATTGGAACCAGCACAACCACCCTCGAATTGAAGAGTATGTGATAGCCCGAAAAGACCCTAATTTCAATGAAGTTTCAATCTATGGAAGAACTGCAGACACCTTCTTTGTAGATAATGATGTTTACGTGTACGATGATGTTTACCAATACCAAGTGCGTGCGGTTGACTATTGCCGAAACACCACCAATTTTAAAGAAACCGCAAACAGCATTGTGCTGGTTCCAAACCGAAACGACGACCATGTTTCGCTGGCTTGGAACCACTTTAATATGCTGCATAAAAATGCCACCTATTTTTTAGAAAGAAGAAGCGAAGGCAATGATTATCAAGTAATTTTTGAAACCAGCACTGACACCCATTTTACTGATTTAGACATCTTTAAAAACGAAGAAGATACTTTTACTTATCGAATTAGAATGGAGCATGAAAATGGCACATCGTTCTCAAACAGAGTACTTTTTATGCCAGATGCACGCATATTCTTTCCCAATGCTTTTACACCAAATAATGATGGTTTAAACGACGAATTCAAAATTATTGGATCAGGCACCAGAACGGGCGATGGACAAGGTTTTGATAATTTTAGACTCACCATTATTGACCGCTGGGGAGAACAACTTTTTTCAACAAACAATTTAGACGAAGGCTGGGACGGAACTTTTAGAAGCCAACCTGTTCCTGCCGGCACATACGTTTATCGCGTTCAACTGCGCAATGCTGCCGGTCAGTTCTTTTACCACGCTGATAATCTTACGCTTATTAAATAGCCCCAAATTCACCTTTAGTTATACTTTTTGCATGCCAGGCAGCACACCCCAAATCGCTGCCTGGCTTTTTTATTTACGTCCACTGTTTACATTTGGAACGTGGCAATTCTTAATATTTGGAAACGGTGGAATCTTTATCTCTCAAAAGAAATTTGGGAAATAAACGATGCCAGTTTAACAGGCTGGAAACGCAGAAGACTCAATAGCATAAAAATTATTACTGCGGCAGTAAATGGTTTTATAGCAGATAAGGCAGCAGTAAGGGCATCGGCTCTTACTTTTTACACTTTGCTGTCGGTTGTTCCTGTGTTGGCCGTTGCTTTTGCAATTGCCAAAGGTTTTGGCTTAGAGCAAATCTTAGAAGAACAAATTAGAGAAACATTTGCTGGTCAACAAGAAATTGTAGATCAGCTAATTGCATTTTCTCACTCAAGCCTACAAAACACACAAGGCGGGTTAATTGCTGGTATTTCTGTAGTGTTTTTAATATGGTCTATTATTAAGCTTTTAAACCACATAGAAAGTGCTTTTAATACTGTTTGGAACATAGACCAAGCACGGCCAATACTTAGAAAATTTACCGAATACCTTACCATTATACTGGTAGGGCCTGTATTTATCATATTATCTGGCAGTGTTACTTATTTTATTGAATCTAGCTTAAATACCCTTTCTGAAAGCAGCATGGTATTTGGCGGCGGTTCGGGCGTTAAAGACATTGTGGCCATCGTAATTAAGCTTATACCATCATTTGTAATTGCCATTTTGTTTACGCTTATCTACCTTATTATTCCTAACAAGCTGGTTAAGTTTAAACCCGCTGCAATAGCTGGAATTTTGGTAGGAATTGCCTTTACTTTTTTGCAAATTGGCTACGTGTATTTTCAATTGGCCATGAGCCGATACAACGCCATTTATGGAAGCTTTGCCGCCCTGCCTTTGTTCCTAATTTGGCTACAAACCAGTTGGACGCTCATTCTATTTGGAGCAGAAGTTTCATACGCCATTCACTACAAAAAGAGCTATAAACCTTGGGATGTTACTGCCAAATTAAGCCCTAGAAAAAAGCGCATTCTTACACTTTCTATACTTCAATTAATTATAAAAAGCTATCAAGAAGGCACACCCAAAACACTTTCGCAATTGGCAAGCGACTCGCATTTACCCGATAAGCAGGTTAGAATGGCATTAGATTTACTCTTGCAAACCGATCTCATTTTAACTACCGAAACCAGAAATAAAACCAAGTATGTTCCTGCAAAACCTGGCTCGCTTATAACCCTTTACGAAGCCAATAAATTGCTCGATGAATTTGGCGAAAACACCATTCCTGTTAATGTAGACGACATTGTTAACATTAACAACGCTTTAGCTGAACGCGAAAAAGAATTTGCTCGAAAAGGCCAAAAATCTTTCGATGAACTTATTGGTTAAGGCATTCTGCAAACGCCATTTTTGGCTTCTCTATATCAGTAAAAGCAAGCAAATATTCATTTCCATTTCCTTGGGCTAATTTTAGCTTTTTCCTAATGGTTTTTTCATCGTTTTTATAATTTCTCACCACCACTTTGGCTTTTGAAAACTTGGCTTCAACCACTTTAAAAATGCGACCCGGAAATGAACCTAATTGGCTATTTGAAGTGTATAAATGTGTGTTAGCGTGCAATTTCTTAAGTCCAAATTCTTGAGCAACCACATTAAAAGCACCCGCTTTTAAGATCGATGAATTGGGCAAATACAAGTATTCCTGTGCTTCCGAAAAACTTGGCGCCACTGCGGTTTCCTGCTCAAAATTGAAGGTAAAATCGGGTTCATCAGACTCAAGGTTTTGAGCAATAATTTGGGGAGACTTTGCAGCATTCTTGGTAAGAAGAAAAAGCAACTCTTTGCATTCGTTCCTAACACTAACCACGCGTATTTCTGCAACCTGTTTAAGTTGGTCAATGGCCAGTTTCAAGTCTAACAGTGGCGATGCTTTTACCAGAACCTTTTCGGCTTTTGAAAAAAGTAAGTCATGGCATTCCAACAAATTCGGCTCATAATCTTCTAACCGAACCACTTTTCCCTTGCTGGTTCTGCGGCTAGGGTCAAGGTAAATTAAATCAATGGGTTCATTAAAGGTCTTCAACCATTCAATGCCATCTTCATTCAGAAACGAAAGATTTTCGGCGCCCATTTGCTTGGCGTTGTGTTGAGCCAATATGCTAAGCTCAGCATTTTTCTCACAAGCAAAAACGCGCTTAAACCGCTTACTCAAATAATAGGAATCAACACCAAAACCAGCGGTTAGATCAACTGCCAATTCTCCCGAAAATGGGTTAAACTTATGCTTGGCAGTTTGCTCTGAGCTGGTTTGCTCAAGGTTGATTTTTGGCGGAAAAAGCACTTGCGAATTGCCAACCCAAGTGGGTAATTTTTTACCCATTTGCTGTCTGCCAAACAGTTGATTAGCCAACTGAATGGCCACTTGGCCAATGCTGGGTTTAAACTTTAAAACAAATGCTTGCGGTGTTAAATGCGCGTTTTCTTCAATAAGGTGCTTGTATGTTAGCAGCTCATTAAGCATCAACCAACTTTAGTTCGTCGGCTAAGTTTTTAGGCAGAAAACCTTCTGGATTTATAATAAAATCAGCTTTTATATACTCAACAGCTCGCCAGGGCAATTTGTCTTGAATAAAGGCTTGCAACTCTGTTTGGTTCATTCCTTCTATGGTAGGTCTTTGCACTTTGGCTTTCCAAAGGCGGTTAAAGATTTTGTTGGCGAAAAGTTTAAGGTAAATGGTGGTTCCGTTTTGGTTCATCCAATCCATATTTTCTGAATGGGCAGGCGCACCACCACCTGTAGAGATTACCACATTGTCCAAATTAGCGGTTGAACGCAATACTTCTGTCTCCGTTTTTCTGAAGAACTCTTCACCGTCGGTATTAAAAATATCGTAAACCGATTTGCCAACTTTTTCTTCAATCATGGTGTCTAAGTCAAGAAAATCATAACCCATTTTGACAGCCAACTTTTTACCGTAAGTTGACTTTCCTGCACCCATAAAACCCACCAAATAGATTTTCATACCAATAGAATTGGCCGCAAATGTGCGTTCTATTCAGCAATTAAGAAAGTTGATAATGTTCTGCTGAGTTTAAGTTTTTTGCATATGAATTTTGGCAAAACCATAATTCAATAATTCTACGGTCATTTTGGCCGTTTATGGCCAATTTCTTCTTCAAAACCAGCGGATGGTAAACCAGCACATCACCGCTTTTCATTTGGCAAATGGTTTCGGTTCCGCTCGGCTCAATGTCAAAATTAGAAAGTGGTAAAAAACCAGCTTTATGAGATTTGTTAAGCATTTTAAAAGGTCCATTGCCAATCATTACATCATCTAAATGCAATTGCATTACAAGGCTGTGGTTTAGCCACTCTGCGTTAAGGTTTTGGTTGGCAAGTTGCCAATTGGTTTGCTGGTTGAATTTACTCGCTTCTTGCGCAAAAGCGTGGTTAGAATATGCCGTTCTCACCACTTCAAAATCATCAAAATGGCGACTGATAAAGTCATTGAACTTTGGAGTAAGAATAAGCTCTTTCAGAACAGCATACTCAGCAAACGGCGCTTCTAATTCTTCGTAAATAATCGGTTTTAAAACAGCCTTTAGGGTTTCAACTGTTTCAGCTGCCATAAAGCTTCTGAGTTGGGCAAAACCATACTCATTCAAAACATCGCCAAATCTTGGCTTATTGGCCATTTTTCATGGCTTCATCAATTTCTTCGAAACTTGGGTAGCTGGCTGCCGGCCATTTCTTTACAATTACTGGCCCTTTAAGTAATATAACACCAGGGTTAGAGCGAATCATGGTTTTAAGCGTGGTTTGGTCGCAAGAATAGAAATCCATATTCGGGTCCCAAGCTTTTTGATCATCTTCTCCGCTGCTGGTTAAATTGTAGTTCGGAATTCCATTTGCCTGCAAAGCCGCCACGGTTTTTTGCATTTCAGGAATTACCGATCTATCAGATTTTTTGATGGTGTACATTACGTGCCAAACTTGATAACCATTGTAATTGAGAATTTGCTCGGTTAAATCTTCGCCATTTGCATCAGTAATAACCAAATCGTGAATGGGTGGCTCGAAGGCTGGTTCTATTACTTTCTTTTCTTGCTCAATAAACTCATGGTTTCCAAAATCAAAACCACTCATTTGATCCATTGGCAATCTCACTATTTCTCCAGTTTCTTTATGCTTGTAAATGAGTGTAATTTCCTCAACAGGCATTTCATTCTCACCTTCTGGCACCTGCATTAGTTCAAGTATGTTGTTACCTACCGCGTAAGGTCTATAATCTCTTATTGGAATGTATTTGTAACAATAAAGGGTAAAAACCAATGTAACCACCACAGCGCCTGCGGCCATTAACCAACCCTGCATGGGCGATTTTGGTGTTTTTGATTTGATGAGACTCACTACCGCAAAAACCACAATTGAGAACCAAATAGGCCCCGCCCACCTAATTACACCTAATGAGAAAAGTGCAATGAGTATAAGTGCTGGAACGTAAATTTTGAAGTCTTCTCTAACGGTATCAAACGCTTTTATGCTTTTGCGTTTAATGAACAACCAAACAATTAGCACCAGAAGCACCACGTCTTTCATGAATGATTGCCACGGGGTTAGTTTCAAAGCATCGCCAAAGCAACCGCAATCGCTAAACATCCTAAACTGTTCTCTGGCTTTAAACCCTAGCAAGCCTTCCCACCAATGCACTGATGATTTGTCGTAATTCTCTACAAACCAGTTTCCAATGGCTGTATAGCCGGTTAAAAAGGTAAAAAAGATAATCATAAGCAGTAGTAGCCAAACGGTGAGCACTACCTTCTCTCCTACCAAAAGGGCAATACCCAGAACAATTTCACCAATACAGATTACTATGGAAAGAAAGAGTTCTGAGCCTTCAAAAATGGTCCAGTTTAAGGCGTCAGGAGCTAGGTATTCTTCAAGTTTGTAGGCAAAGCCTGATGGGTCATTAGCTTTTATAAGTCCTGAAACTACAAAGAGCGCACCTACTAAAATGCGGCTCCAATTAGTGATGTTGTTCATGCTTTTCTTCGAATTTTATGAGGGCGAAAACCGAGTAGTTAATAATGTCGTATAAGTTGGATGAAATGCCTTCTGAAACTTGAGTTTTTCCTTCGTTTTCAATGATTTGCCTAATGCGTAGCAGTTTAGAAAGTATTAAGTCGGTGTAGCTTGAAATCCACATATCTCGCCATACTTCGCCGTAATCGTGGTTTTTTTTGAGCATAAGGATTTTGGCGGCTTCTATTTCTTGCAAATACAAACCCAGAATCTCGGCAAATGGCTCATCGCCTTCGCTGCTTAGGCTTTTAGGGCCTTTTCTTATTTGAATTTGTGCCATGGCGCAGTAATTCACCAAACCCAAAAATTCCGATTCAATATCGTCTTCAATTTTTTGGGCTTTGTTTTCTTCTATGGTTCTAATGCGCTTGGCTTTAATGTAAAGTTGGTCAATTAAACTGCTAAGCCTAAGTACTCGCCAGCTCATGCCATAATCGGCGTTCTTTTTCTCAAAAATATCTTTGCACTTTGCAATGGCGCGGCTGTACTGTTCTTGGGTTTTTGAACTCATGAATTAGACTGATTTTCGAAGCTAAATAGTGTGCCAACAAAATTAGTTAACCAACGGTTAAAGGCAGGTTTAATATG
>JAGQWA010000150.1 GCA_020437725.1 Bacteroidota bacterium
AACGAAAACCTTGATTTAGAAGCTAAAACAAAGCGTAAAGACGAAATTATTAGAGACTATTCTATAAAGTCAGAACGCATTCACACGGTTAACCAACTTTTAAAAGCCTACACCCTTTTCGAAAAAGATATTGAATATATTATTTCTGAAGACGGCAAGGTAAAAATTGTTGACGAGCAAACAGGCCGTGTTATGGAAGGCCGACGCTACTCTGATGGGCTGCACCAAGCCATTGAAGCCAAAGAAAATGTGAAGGTTGAAGCATCAACCCAGACTTATGCAACCATTACGCTTCAAAACTTTTTTAGAATGTACCACAAATTGAGTGGTATGACTGGTACTGCCGAAACAGAAGCAGGCGAATTTTGGGAAATCTACAAGTTGGATGTAATTACCATTCCAACCAACAAACCCATTATTAGAAACGATAAAAACGACAAGCTTTTCAAAACCAAACGCGAAAAGTTTAAGGCCGTTATTGAATCTGTTAATGAATATGTTAACCAAGGCCGCCCCGTACTAGTAGGTACTACCAATGTTGAAATTTCTGAATTGCTTTCAAGAACATTGCAACAAGCTGGTATAAAGCATAATGTGTTAAACGCCAAGCAGCATAAGCGCGAGGCAGACATAGTTGCCGAAGCCGGACAAGCAGGTACCGTTACCATTGCAACCAACATGGCAGGCCGTGGTACCGACATTAAACTTGGTAAAGGCGTTACTGAGGCTGGCGGGTTGGCCATTATTGGTACTGAACGACATGAATCTCGCCGAGTTGACAGACAGTTACGTGGTCGTGCTGGTCGTCAAGGCGACCCCGGTTCTTCTGAATTCTTTGTTTCTCTTGAAGACGATTTAATGCGCCTGTTTGGCTCAGAAAGAACCGCCAAGATTATGGACCGCATGGGCTTTAAAGATGGTGAAGTAATTGAGCATAGCTTTATTTCAACTACTGTAGAAAGAGCTCAAAAGAAAGTTGAAGAAAACAACTTTGGTATTCGAAAAAGATTGCTTGAATACGATGACGTAATGAACAGCCAACGTGAAGTAATCTATACCCGTAGAAAAAATGCACTTTCGGGCGAGCGCTTGAAAGTTGACATAAGCAACATGCTCGAAGATGTTTGTGGGCAATTAATTGCAAGTCACCAGGCCAACAAAGACTACGAAGAATTTACCATGGACATGCTTCGAATTTTCGCCGCCGAAAGTCCATTTAATGAAGAGCAGTTTTTAACTGGCCGATTAGACGACCTTACCATTGAGTTATACAACTATTTAAACAAAGCACATAAGCGCAAGGCCGAAGCCATGGCTAACCAAACCCTGCCTGTGCTTAGAAACATTTATGCTGAGCGTGGCCAAACCATTAAGAATGTAGTTATTCCATTTACAGATGGGCAAAAGCTTATTCAAGTACCCGTAAATCTTCAGCAATCTATAGATACAAATGGGCACTCAGTGGCCGAGTCTTTCGATAAAATAATGACTCTTGCCATTATTGATGATGCTTGGAAAGAACACCTTAGAGAAATGGACGACTTAAAACAGTCGGTTCAAAACGCCAGCCTAGAGCAAAAAGATCCATTACTTATTTATAAGCTAGAAGCTTTTGACCTTTTCCAAGAACTATTAGCCAAGATAAATAAAGAAACCTTGGGAATGATTTTTAAAGGCCAAATTCAAACAGAAGATCCAAATCAAGTACGCCAAGCACCAACACCACGTAAAGCACCAAAACTAAGCGAAAACAGAGGCGGTTCTTCTAATGAAAACGATGGTAAGCCAGATGCACATAGAGAAGCAAAAAAACCTGAGCCTGTAAGAGTAGGCGATAAAGTAGGACGAAACGACCCTTGCCCGTGCGGAAGCGGCAAAAAATACAAACAATGTCATGGCAAATAATGGGCTAGAAAGCAGTTTAGAACAAACCCTGTTAAAACCAGGTTGCACCCAAGCTGAAATAGAAGAAATGTGCACCAAAGCCGCACAAACAAAAATGCACGGCGTGTGTGTGCCACCATTTTTTGTACCTGCCGCCAAAAAAGCATTAGAAAATTCTGACCTTGAAATTATTACAGTTGTTGGTTTTCCGTTTGGTTATAATAACATTAACACCAAGGCCGAAGAAACCAAAAAAGCCATTTCTGATGGCGCCACAGAAATTGACATGGTTATGAATATTTCTGCTTTTAAAAGCGGAATGATAAACCACGTGGCCGATGGAATAGATAGTATTAAAACCCTTTGCGGAATGAATGATTTGCCTCTTAAGGTTATTATTGAAAGTGGCATTTTAACTCAGAAAGAAATAATTTTAGCAGCAGAAATTTGTGCCGATAAAGAAGTTGATTTTGTAAAAACTTCTACTGGCTTTATTGGCCATGGCGCTACCATTGAAACGGTTTCGTTGCTTAGAAATATTCTTCCAAAAACCATTAAAATAAAAGCATCGGGCGGCATAAAAGATGCGCAAACTGCACAAGCCATGCTTGCCGCAGGCGCAGATAGAATTGGAACTTCGGCCGGTTTTACTATTTTAGAACTATGAAATACCTTTTAAGTTTATTAGCTATTGGCCTGTTTTGCACAAGTGCTTTGGCACAGCAAGACCAAGTTTTGGCTCCTGCCGATACTGCTGGAACCATTAATATTGAGCTGGGAGACAATATTAAACGAATTACAAATTATCAGGTAAAACTTAATAAACTACGCAACGGAACCGAAGGCTACCGCATAGAAATATATTTTGGAAGCGATAGAACAGAAGCCCAAGATGTAATGAAAAGGTTCAAAAAAGAACGCGATAGCATAGCCTGTGATTTAAGTTTTCAAAACCCTTACTTAAGAGTGCAAGTGGGCAATTTTCGCTCGCGGGTTGAAGCTCAAAAACTTTATTACGAACTTAAAAAAGAGTTTAAAACAGTAATTATTGTTCACGTTCCTAAAATGGACTATCCGCCGCTTGATTAATTAACTTGTTAATGGAATTAAAGGAGCAAATTCAAAATTTGGCGCAAGCCTATTTTGAAGAAATTAGGGCAATTCGCAGACACCTTCATCAAAACCCCGAGCTTTCATTTCAAGAGTTTAATACGTCTAATTATATCGCTTCAATTCTTGAAAAAGAAGGAATTGAATACGAGCGAAATTGGGTAAAAACGGGAATAGTAGCCACTATAATGGGGCAAAAACCCAGTGGTAAAATTACCGCCATTAGGGCTGATATAGATGCACTACCCATTCAAGAAACAAATGAAGTTCCATACAAATCGTGCAACGATGGTGTTATGCATGCTTGCGGACACGATGTGCATACAGCATCGGCGCTAGGTGCGGCATTAATTCTAAACGACCTTCGCGATGAATGGGCTGGAACCATCAAGTTCGTTTTTCAACCAGCCGAAGAAAAACTGCCCGGCGGAGCTTCTTTAATGATTAAAGAAGGCCTTTTTGAAAGGCATAAAATGCAAAGCATTTTTGGCCAGCATGTGCAACATGATTTACCCGAAGGAAAAGTGGGGTTTAGACCTGGCAAATACATGGCCAGCTGCGATGAAATTTACCTAACCGTAAAAGGAAAAGGTGGCCATGGTGCGCTTCCCCATAATCTGGTTGATCCTGTTATGATTACCGCTCAAATCTTAGTCGCACTTCAACAAGTGGTTAGCAGGCAGGCCAAACCTTTAACCCCAACCGTATTATCGTTTGGACGAATAGAAGCCAATGGTGCAACCAATATTATTCCCGACAAGGTTGAACTGCAAGGCACTTTTAGAACTTACGACGAAGAATGGCGCGATCAGGCTCACCTAAAAATTACTGAAATAGCCACTGGCATTGCCCAATCTTTTGGTGGCAATTGCGAAGTTGATATTAGAAAGGGTTACCCATTTGTGTTTAATGATGAAGACCTAACTGAAAAAGCCATTTCTTGGGCAAAAGATTACATGGGTGCCGAAAACGTAGTTGATTTAGAAATGCGCCCTACTGGCGAAGATTTTTCTTTTTATGGTCATCACATACCTGCCACTTTTTATCGCTTAGGCGTGGCCAATTTCGAAAAGAACATTACATCATCAATACACACCAGCACTTTCGATATTGACGAAAAAGCACTGGTAACAGGAGCAGGCCTTATGGCCTTTTTGGCTTTGAAGAAGCTTGATTCTTAATAATAAGTAGTTAAAAAGATAATTAGTAAAGGGATGCGGATGGTTCTGTCAATTCCCGGCGAAGTCCAATACAGCCCCTTTATCTACTTAATAATTAACTAATTATCTATTCATCATCCACAAAATGAACTAATTAGCCAATTATCGATTTCTCGATTCTAAATCCTTCATTCTACCTTCTCAAAATCCTACTTTCGCAACAACATCAAATCTTGCAATTATGGCTATTCCGGCACCCTTCAATTTAAATAAGTGGATAGAAGAAAACAGAGACATTCTAAAGCCACCGGTTGGTAATAAAAACCTTTATCCCATGGGCGAAGATTTTATTGTAATGATTGTAGGTGGACCAAATGCCAGAAAAGACTACCATTATAATGAGTCTGAAGAATGGTTTTACCAAGTTGAAGGCGATATCTGCGTACGCATTCAAGAAGATGGCAAACCACGCGATGTTATTATTAAAGAAGGAGAAATGTTTTTGCTTCCGGGCAATGTTCCGCATTCGCCAATGCGTGGAGAAAACACCGTTGGTTTGGTTATAGAGCGAGTTAGAAAAGGAACCAACATGCAAGATGGCCTTATGTGGTTCTGCGACAATTGCAACAATAAATTGCACGAATTCAAATTTCCACTCACCAATATCGAGTCTGACTTTCAACCACGTTTTAGAGAGTTTTATACATCTGAAGAATTAAGAACCTGCTCTAACTGTGGCCATGTAATGGAAGTTGATGAAAGGTTTGTTTAACTAACAAACCGCGCATTTTGATTTCAGAACACCTTAGCCTTCATGAGCTTTTACAAAAAGGGCAAGATGCCCTTAAAGCTGCTTTGCCAAGCAATTATTGGGTAGTTGCTGAGATAGCATCAATGTCGGGTAGCAGACATGTTTATTTTGAGCTAATTGAAAAACAAGGCGAACGCATTTTGGCCAAATGCCGCGCCAACCTATGGTCATACAATTCCACAAGGGTAATTACTCATTTCCAAATGATTACCCGCGAGCAACTAAAGCCAGGAATGAAATTGCTGCTAAATGTGAGTGTTGATTTTCATGTGCAGTATGGATTTTCATTAACCATTCAAGACATTGACCCATCTTATTCGCTTGGCGAATTTGAGCGTATAAAACTAGAAACCATTGAGAAGCTAAGGGAAGATGGCCTTTTGGACATGAACAAGAATGTTGAATTGCCCAAGGTTTTGAAAAATTTGGCTGTAGTATCGTCAGAAACAGCGGCTGGTTACCAAGACTTTCTTGAGCAACTCTCTCAAAACGAATACAACCTTGCATTTAAAACCACGCTTTTTCCGGCCTTGGTTCAGGGCGAAAATGCGCCGCAATCGTTACTAAAAGCCATTAATGCTGTTGAACGGTCAACAGAACGTTTTGATGCATTGGTGTTAATACGCGGTGGTGGCTCGGTAATAGACCTTTCTTGTTTCGACGATTTTGAGTTTAATTTCAATCTGGCACAATCTACCCTTCCAATTATTACCGGCATTGGGCATGAACGAGACCAAAGTGTTAGCGACCTTGTGGCACACACGACATTAAAAACCCCAACAGCCGTGGCACAATTTATTATTGAAAACAACCTGCAATTTTTGGCTGAAATTGAAGAAATAGAATTAGCCATATTAAACATAACACAACGCTGTTTAATGGCCGAAAACCGACAGTTAGATTCTACCTGGAGCAGCTTAAATTTAATTGCCAAATCGCAACCAGCTAATGCAAAATGGCAATTAGAGAAGAATTGGCAACAAGTAATAACAAAGGCCAACAGAATATTACAAATTGAGACTCAACACCTATCAGAAAAGAAATTCAGACTTAAAGCAAATACTCTTTCATTGATTCACAATGAATTGAATGAACTCAAAATTGCCAACAACCAACTTGAATCTTGGTTGCCAGAAAATGTTCTTAAACGGGGCTATGCCTTTATAAATGAACTAGAAATTAAAGAAGGGCAAGAGATAACCATTCAAACTTTAACCAAAACCATAAAGGCAAAGACCATTAAAATTTTACCCCATGAGTAAATTTTCTTACGATAAAGCACAAGCCGAGCTACAACAGATTCTTGATGATTTGGAGAACAATGAAATAAGCATTGACCAATTAAAACAGAAAATAGACCGTGCCAAAGAGCTGGTGAACAAATGCAGAAACAAGCTAGCCGAAATAGAAGAAAGTCTTAATGATTCTGACAAAGACCTATAAAACCGCCATTGTATGACCTAAACTCCTAGAATTAAGACCGATTAAGTAATTTTTAGGAGTTAGATTTTGGCAGTTGCATATCTTGCACACTCAAACTTGAAAAAAACGCTTATTGTCATGAAGAAATTTTTATTCCCACTTATGATCCTCTCAGCGTTCTTCATCGTTGCCTGTGGTCCAGATGAACCAACAACACCAGAAGAAACAGAAGAAGAAAAAGCTGCTCGTCTTAAAATGGAGTCAGTTCCAGAAGAAAGCTTCAACCTATTTTACAAATCATCAGGTTCAAAATGCCCGCCATGTGGTGGCTGGGGATGGACTTTAATGGAAGCCGCTATTTCTCAATTACATGATGAAGCCGCTCCTATTGTTGGTTATTCTCAAAACTTTGTTGCTTATGACTTTATCAATAGTGCAGCTACTGAATATGACGGAATTAATGGCATTGACAAAAAAGGTTGGCCTTCATTCATAATGAATGATGAGCGTTTAGAACCAGCAGGTCAAACCATTGATCAAGTAGTTTCTGATGCTATGATGCAAGCAAGAAATACTTATGCTCTGCATGAAGATGATGGTGTACTTGCAAATGGTGTTTTTAACTGGAAAGTTGAAAACAACAGAGTGAGTGGTAACGTTCGTGTGCGTTTCTTTAAGGAAACTTCAGGTACTTACCTAGCTTCAGTTTGGTTTGACGAAAGTGGCATGATGGCTCCACAATCAGGCCACCCTGATGGTGTAGTTGCTCACCACCACGCTCTACGTCAAATTTCATCTGAAAGCGTAATGGGCGATGAGATTGCTAAAGGTGATATTGCTAAAGATGCTGTTTACGAATTGTCTTTCAGTGATATTGAATTTCCAGAAGGTGCTTGGGATGTTAACAACACTGAAGCTACTTTGGTAATCTACAAAAAAGTAGGAACTACCTATAAGTTCATCAACGCTTCTAAAACTGAAGTTGACTTTACTGTAGAGTAAGCACAACTTAAACTATAAAAAAAGGCGGCCATTTGGTCGCCTTTTTTTTTTTTTAATTTTAAGTAGTACCACCCCTATTTATTTAGCAACTTTTACAAAGTTT
>JAGQWA010000151.1 GCA_020437725.1 Bacteroidota bacterium
GTCTCATTACAAGTAACCCAAAATGCCCAAGCCAACACTTGTAGTGCTTACCGGTGCCGGCATGAGTGCCGAAAGCGGCATTAAAACCTTTAGAGATGCGGGCGGTTTGTGGGAAGGCCATGATGTGATGCAAGTGGCTTCACCCGAAGGTTTTGCGCAAAACCCCGAACTGGTTTTAGAATTCTACAACCAACGCCGCAGACAATTGGCAGAAGTTGAACCAAATGCCTGTCATCTTTTTCTAGCAGAGATAGAAGACCATTTCAATGTGCAAATCATCACTCAAAACGTTGACAATCTGCACGAACGCGCCGGCTCAACCCATGTTTTGCATTTACATGGCGAGCTTACCAAAGCAGAAAGTATTGGCAACCCCAATTACATTAAAGACATTGGTTATGAAGACCTTTCAATAGGCCATAATTGCCCGGATGGTTACCAACTTAGACCGCATATTGTTTGGTTTGGCGAGCAAGTTCCTAAAATGGAGCCAGCCATAGAATTAAGCACGAAAGCCGATTATTTCGTGGTTATAGGCACTTCATTACAGGTTTATCCTGCTGCTTCACTCACCCAATATGCACCACAAAATGCCGCCAAATTGCTCATAGATCCTAAAGCACACGAAATGTATGCATCTGGTGGATTTAAGAAGGTTGGCTCAACCGCAGTGGAGGGTATTTCTGCTTTAAAGAAATTCTTAAATCTTTAAACAAAAACCATAGTTCAGTTGTGGTGTACTCGTTAAGCAAAAAAGCATATTTTCGTGCCTCGTTTTGCGGCACCCTAAAATAAAGCCCATGCCCCAACCGAAATACAAGAAAGAAACATACCTAAAATGGTTTGAAGAAATGATGATGATGCGTCGCTTTGAAGAGCGCGCTGGCCAAATGTATGGCACGCACATCCGTGGTTTTCTTCACCTATATATTGGCCAAGAAGCCGTAGTAGCTGGAACCATGTCGGCTATTCGCGATACCGACCCTATTATTACTGCTTATAGAGACCATGGCCACGCTCTTGGAGTGGGCATTTCGCCCAACGCGGTAATGGCCGAACTTTTTGGCAAAGTAACCGGTTGCACAAAAGGAAAAGGCGGCTCAATGCACATGTTCGATGTAAACAAGCGTTTTTATGGCGGACACGGTATTGTTGGTGCTCAAATTCCACTTGGTGCTGGAATCGCTTTCGCTGAAAAGTATAAAGGCACTGGCAATGTTTGCCTTACTTATATGGGCGATGGTGCTGTAAGACAAGGTGCTCTGCACGAAACTTTTAACATTGCCATGACTTGGAAACTGCCAGTTGTTTTCATTATTGAAAACAACCAATATGCAATGGGTACTTCGGTTAAAAGAACTTCTAATGTTACCAAGCTTCACAAACTTGGCGAGGCATATGATATGCCAAACCGCGCTGTTGATGGCATGAACGTAGAAGCAGTTCACGAAGCCATTCTTGAAGCCACTACCAGAGCAAGGGAAGAAAATATTCCAACCTTATTGGAAATAAATACTTACCGCTACAAAGGCCACTCTATGAGCGACCCTGGCAAGTATAGAACTAGAGACGAAGTGAAAGAATACCGCGATATTGACCCAATTGAGCAGGTTAGAAAAACCATTCTTTCAAAAAAATATGCTACTGAAAAAGATCTTGAAGCCATTGAAGCCAAGATTATGGAAGAAGTTGAAGCATCAGTTCAATTTGCTGAAGACTCACCACTGCCACCAGACAGCGAATTATTTACAGATATCTACAAACAAGAAGATTATCCTTTCTTAGAGGATTAGTTAATTAGGAAAATAAGCACGAAATCATGTCAGCGAAAAAAACTGATACTAAAGCAGCAAGCAATGCAAATGCCAGTAAATCTGGTGGATTAGAAAGCCAACTAGACAGACTTCAAAAGCCATTAACCTATATAGGGTTGGCTCTTATTGTGGTTGTTGGCGGACTTTATTTATACAAGGAATTCATTCAAAAACCGAATGAAGAAAAAGCATTGAATTCAATTTTCATGGCTCAAGAATATTTTGAGCAAGGCAATTTCAATGCAGCTTTAAATGGAGATGGACAAAACTTTGGCCTTCTAGATATTGCTAATAAATATAGCGGAACGTCTCAAGGCAATTTATCTAATCTTTATGCTGGTATAGCCTATATGCACATGGCAACCGTTACCGATAGTTCTGGCAATAGAAACACAGGTTATTATGATGATGCCATAAAACACTTAAAGAAATTTAGCACTTCTAGCGAGTTTATGGGTGCAATTGCAAATGCTCGTTTGGGCGATTGCTATTCAGAATTAGGTGATTATTCTCAAGCCATTTCATATTACGAAAAGGCTGCTAATAGGGCTAAAAATGAGTTTTCTACACCATCTTATTTGCATAAGCTTGGCTTGGCATGCTTGGAAACAGCCAATTACTCTAAGGCTTCATCAGCTTTTGGAACCCTTTTAGAAGAATATCCGAATTCTGATGAAGGACGTCAGGCAAAGCAATACAAGGCATTGGCTGATGCCAAAACCGCCAATTAGTGAAACACGGACCCAGCGCTGATAGAAAGGCTTATCATCACGACACCGCCAATGCCAAATTTGGCATTGTGGTAGCCGAGTGGAATCCTGAAATTACATTTACTCTTAGAGATGGTGCTGTTGATTTCTTGAAACAACAAGGAGTAGCTGAAGAAAACATCATGGTAAAATATGCCAGTGGTGCATTTGAACTTCCGTTGGCAGGCCAATACATGGCTAAGCATGTTGACGCTGTAATTTGTATTGGCTGTTTAATAAAAGGAGAAACTCCACATTTTGAATACATTTCGTCAGCGGTAAGCCACCAGTTAAGCGAACTTTCAATAAAACATAACAAACCATTTGCCTTTGGTGTGCTTACAGTTAATACTGAGGCCCAAGCATTAGACCGAGCAGGTGGTGCTTTTGGCAACAAAGGTGTAGAAGCAGCCGAAGCCGTTTACCATTTGCTAAGTTTAGCAAACGAATTGAAATAAGAAACCAAGTAGCGGTATTTGCCGTTATTAGCTCTAGATGGACAAAAAAACCAATATTCTCATTCCCTTATTGCTGGCAGTTTGCACGGCAGGCGGAATGTTAATTGGTTCGCAATTTGGTGGTGGTTCAAGCAATGCCGTTTTAAGCAATACCCAAAATAAAAAGCTAAATCAAGTTCTCGATCTCATTGAGAAAAGCTACGTAGATACACCTAATCAGGAAATTCTTATTGAACATGCCATTGAAGAAGTTCTTGGCAAGCTCGATCCCTATTCGGCCTATGTTTCGGCACGCGACTTGGAGCATGTAAATGCGCAATTGCAAAGCAGTTTTGATGGTATTGGGGTTGAGTTCAATATTATTCAAGATACCATTACCGTGATTACACCCATTTCAGGCGGCCCTTCTGAAAAATTAGGCATTTTGCCAGGCGATAAAATTGTGAATGTTGAAGGCGAACGAGTAGCTGGTGTTGACATTGAAAACGGTGATGTGCGTACTAAACTGATGGGACCAAAAGGCACAACGGTGCATATTGAAGTAAAACGCCATGGCAAGAAAGAACTTATTCCTTTTGCCATTACTCGAGATAAAATACCCCTAAATAGTGTTGACGCAAGCTATATGGTGAAACCAGGTGTTGGCTACATAAAAGTTTCGCGATTTGCAGCCAAAACCAACGAAGAATTTGACCACCACTTGAGTCAGCTTCTTGAAGATGGTGCTGAGAATTTAATTCTTGACCTACGCGGAAACCCAGGCGGTTACCTAGGTCAGGCGGTGGCCATGGCGAATCAGTTTTTGGCAAAAGACCAATTAATTGTTTATACAGAAGGCAGAAAGCGATCTAAAGAAGAACATAAGGCAAATGGCACTGGCGTATTTCAAGACGGAAAACTTATTGTGCTTATTGATAAAGGTTCAGCATCGGCAAGTGAAATTGTGGCGGGAGCGGTTCAAGACTTAGACCGAGGAATGATTATTGGCCAACGATCTCATGGTAAAGGAACCGTGCAAGAACCTGTTGCACTAATAGATGGCTCAAGTTTAAGACTTACCGTTGCTAGGTATTACACGCCTTCAGGCAGATGCATTCAGCGCGATTATGAAGACGTTCGGAATAATACGCACGCTTCAGATTCAGCTGAACACAAGCAATATAAAACAACTAACGGCCGAATTGTAGCTGATGGTGGCGGCATTAATCCTGACGTTGTGGTTGAATACGACACCACATTTTACACTCCACTTTTAGAAAAACTCATTACAAACGGTTTGTTTTATCAATTTGCAAGTGAATATGCCGATGCTCACAGAAGCAGTATAACTAGCGCTTTTGAAACAGCTAACGACTTTGCCGCGTACTATTCATTTGATGGTGAATTAGACAAAGTCTTTAAAGCTTTTGTAAGCAAACATTTTGATACGGAAATAGACAGTCAATATCAAATTTCTAAACCATTTATTAGCACCCGTGTAAGGGCCTTAATTGGTAAAACACTGTATGGCGAAAACTGCTACTACCAAATAGTTAATCTCAATAACGAAAGCTTTAAAAAAGCCCTTGAAATACTCAGCAGCAACGAATATCAGGCGTTTGGGCTTGGGGAATGAGTTTCTAGTCTTCAGTTTCTAGTTTCTTGTCCAAGGTCTGAAAATTGAAATTGACCATTTCATCGTACTTTATAACTTCTTTAATGACTGGACTAATAACTATTCTTTAGTTTCTAGTGACTTGAATTACCTAGTGGCTATTGGCTAGTCGCTAATCACTAATTCAATGAGAAATGTTTAATGAGTTTCTTGTCCAAGGGCTCAGGTCTAAAGTCCAAAAAATTGATTAAAAGTCCGTTCAACTTTCGGCGATACAGCTTATTGACTAATCCCTAGTTTCTAGTGACCCAATCACCTTTCACTTTTCACTCCCAATCCCTGATGGCTATTGGCTAGTCGCTAACGACTGCGTCAATGATAAATGGTAAATGTTAAATGTTAAATTTTGCGCAAGCAAAACACATTATCACATTAAGCGAAGCGTCAATTATCTCATTAAGCGCAGCGTTCATTTTCAAATTCAAGCCATTGGCTAATTGTTTAATTGAGCGAAGCGTCCAATTGGCTCTTTAATTAAAGCCTGCTAGTTACTGCTTGGTGCAATTGTGCCACGGTAGCCAAAGCACCAGCTTGCTGCCACAAAATCTTTCCATTTTTAAATAGAATTAGTGTAGGCACACCACGCACATTATAATGCTGGGCGGCGGCTTGGTTCTTGTCGACATTCACTTTAATAACTTTTAATCTACCCTCCATTTCAGTTGCGTATTTAGCCAGTGCTGGCGACATAGCCTTGCATGGCCCGCACCATTCAGCATAAAAATCTACCAAAACTGGTATTGGAGATTCTTTAAGCATTTGGTTAAATGATTTCTTTGCCATTCTTCTCTATCTCTGGGTGAAAAAATATGTTTCGGTGTATTGACTGTTTTTGCTTCGTTTTCTCATTCTAGTACTGAAACCAAGCATGCCTAAGCCCAAAATAAGCAGAATGGCAGCTATGGCATATGCTACAATTTGCGGATAAATGAAAATGGCAATGGCCAATAGAATAAAGTTGATGCCGCCAAACATGCTTAGGCTGGCTCCTACTCTTTTTAAGTTGTTAAAAACGTCGTTCATTGTTTTAGTGTTTAAGTGATTTAGGGTGTTAGTGTTTTAGTTGAATATTAAATAGTTAAAAAGATAATTAGATAAGGGGCTTTGACAAGGCTCAGCCTTAGTGTTCAATTATAAATGGTAAATAATTAATGTTCAATGAGTTTCCAGTTTCTGGTTTCTAGTTTTTCTCTTGCTATTTACAATTCAATCACATTACCAAATTAAGCGAAGCGTCAATTAAGTCATTAAGCATGGCGTCAATTATCAAATTGCCACATTCTCAAATTTTCAAATTAATTCCATTGGCTAATTGGCTAATTGAGCGCAGCGACCAATTGCCACATTATCAAATTATCACATTTGTAATTTCTTTAGTTGTTCAAAAAGTTGTCGTTCTTGGGCAGAAAGTTTAGAAGGTAACTCAACTTTTAGCTCTAGATAGAGATCTCCTTTTTCATCGGGTTTACCATAAACAGGCATTCCTTTTCCTTTAAGCCTCAGTTTTTTACCGTTGGGTGTTCCTTCGGGCAGTGTAAGGGTTACTTCTCCAGCAAGCGTTTCAATGGAGATTTTTCCGCCAAGAACCGCCGTATAAAGGTCAACCGTTTGCGTTTTGTAAAGGTCATTTCCTTTTCGCTCAAATGGCGGCTGTTCATGTACTTTTAAGGTGATAATTAAATCACCACGCTGGCCACTGCTACTATGCCCACCTTTGCCGCGTAGTCTAATTTTCTGGTTGTTTTCAACCCCAGGTTTAATCCTTATTTTCAGCTTTTCTTCATTGGCCGAAAGAATTCTCTCGGTGCCATTATAAGCCTCTAGAAGCGTAATGGGTAAGTCGGCCTTTAAGTCTTTTCCACGCTGGTTTCTTTGACCAAAACCACCAAAGCCACCGCCAAAAAACTGATTGAAGAAATCTGAGAATCCTGCACCACCAAAACCTTCGCCAAATCCGCCAAAACCTTGTCCACCTTGTTGCCCCCTAAAGCCTGTGTTTTGGTATTGCTTCCAATTGGCACCTAATTCGTCATATTGTTTTCGGTTCTTGGCATCGCCAATTACTTCATAGGCTTCAGTGAGTTCTTTGAATTTAGCTTCGGCTGTTTTGTTATCAGGGTTTTTATCTGGATGGTACTTAACTGCCAGTTTTCGGTATGCCTTTTTAATATCGGCCTGCGAGGCGTTTTTGCTCACACCCAAAACTTTATAATAGTCTTTGTACTCCATGTTTCATTCAAATTCTGAAACGAAAATGGCAAAAACCTTTCCTACCCGACAAAATGCCAATTTGACCCGACGAGCATATCCTTTATGGCATTTAGGCTGACAAAAACATGAAGCCAATTGTTATGATTCACCTATATAGTGACTAAAATGACAGGTAAATAAGATTAGAATATTAATGCGTCAACCTTCCCTTAACTGACTTTATATAAGCCAAAGTCTCTTTCGAGATGGGCGTGCGTTTATCGTTCTTAACCATTTGGTTATAGCCGGCTAGTGCCTTGAGCCATTTGCCAAACTTCCATTTAGATTTTGTAAGGAAAAAACCGCTCCACATAAACAGGTGAGTAAGCACATACTTCCATGGGAGGTATCTGTAGGCGATAAGGCTTTTATTTTGAAGCATTCTGCTAAACTTCACCACATTGGGTTCTCTACCAGCTGGCGACACTTTATGCAGCACCATTACGTGTTTGGTGAACCAAATTTTGTAGCCTTTGTCCATAGCACGGTAGGCAAAATCATATTCTTCCATTCCGTAAAAGAAAGCCGGTTCAAAAGCGCCTATTTCATCAAAAACCTTCT
>JAGQWA010000152.1 GCA_020437725.1 Bacteroidota bacterium
GCTTTCCACTATATGCACATTTAATACACCGGCTGCATCGCAGGTTCTGAGCACGGCCATAATGTTGTGTGGATCTTCAACATTTTCTAAAACCACTGTTAAGCCGGGTTGTCTTTTTTCAATGGCTTTTGATACTCGTTCAATTCGGTTTGGGGTTCTCATGGGTCAATAATAAATATTTGGCCAGTTGCATTCAAAATTCTTTTAGCATCTTGCATTGAAGAAAATCTGCATGGCCAAAGAACATTTTGTTAGAGAATACAGCTACTCACGCAAATACAAGTTTGTATTTATTTGGCTTAGTCAAATTTTTCTTGTTTTATTAACGCTCAGTGTAGTTTATTGGGACTTTCTGTGGTTGGTAGCGGTAAATTTTATTGCCTACGCATTTAATTACTACTTGCTGGCCAATAGCTTTAACAAGAAAATTTTTGTTCACTCAGAAGGCAAGTTTGTTTACCGCAATGTTTTTAGGCGCAGAATGAGTTTTAACGTAGATGACATAGAATCTATTAGGCGCACAAAAATTAGGAGAGGGCTTGTATTGAAATTAAAAGAAGGAAAGGGTTTTGTGTATTTAACACCTTTCTGGAGCAACTCTTTGTATTTGTTTAGGTTTATATTAAATAGAGTTGCTCCTGAAAGGGTAGAACAGCGTGAAAAAATTGAAGAGCTACTTAGTTAATTCTGCTGTTTTGGAAAGGTCTATTTCAATTTGATTTCTAATTAAATCGTCTAAAGTTTCACGTTTCCTAATTAAATGCGCTTCACCGTTGTGAATTAAAACTTCAGCGGGTCTTACTCTAGAGTTGTAATTAGAAGACATCATAAACCCATAAGCACCAGCATTGTGAATGGCCAAAATATCGCCTTCGCGCACTTCGTTCAATTTACGGTCATAGCCAAAAGTGTCGGTTTCGCAGATATAGCCAACCACAGAATATATGCGTTGCACGCCGGTAGGGTTGCTAATATTAGTTATGTGGTGATAAGCATCATACATCATTGGTCTAATTAGATGGTTTTGACCAGAATCTACACCTGCAAATGCAGTAGAAACTGTTTGTTTAACCACATTAACATGAGCCAAAAAGTAGCCAGCTTCGCTAACCAAAAATTTACCTGGTTCAAACCAAAGTTCTAGTTCTTTACCAATTTCCTTGCAGTATTCATTAAACCTATTGCCAAGTTTTTTGCCAAGGTCTTTAATGTCGGTAGTAACGTCGCCAGGGCGATAGGCTACCTTAAATCCTGAGCCAAAGTCTAAGTATTTAAGGTCTTCAAATTCTCCGGCCACATCCAGTAAAACGTCAACTGCTCTCACAAAAACATCAGCATCAAGTATGTCAGATCCTGTGTGCATGTGCAAACCTTCAACCACAATATTATTGGCTTTAACCACGCGTAATACATGGCGAATTTGGTGAATTGAAATACCAAATTTTGAGTCGATATGTCCTGTTTGAATATGAGAATTTCCACCGCCTAAAACATGCGGATTTATTCTTATACATACAGGTACAGTAGATCCAAATTCATGGCCAAATTGCTCTAAAATAGAGATATTATCAATATTAATTTTAACTCCTAATTCAATTCCAGCTTTTATTTCTTCAAAACCTACGCAGTTAGGGGTATAAAGAATTTCTTCTGGCTTAAAACCAGCCATTAACCCAATTCGGGTTTCGTTTAAAGAAACTGTATCTAATCCTGCACCAGCATTTTTGAGAACCTTAAGAATGTTTATGTTGGTGTTGGCCTTACATGCGTATTTTATCTTCACCTTGGTTTGCTTAAAGGCATTTTTTAGCATGTTATACTGCGATACAATTTTTGCACTATCGTAGACATAAAGTGGTGTGCCGAATTCTGCACACAGGTCTAGCAGGTTTAATCCTTGCACTTGGTAATGGTTCTCTAGGAGGGTCATTATTTAAAATTTGCGCGAAAATAGAAGGGTTGTATTTAAATGGTGCAACCTTATGCCTTCTTGTAAAGTCTTGAACTTTATTAAATTGCGGTAAAATTCTGAAAATGAAAAACCTACTTCTTCTTTCTCTTTCTTTTATGTTCTTTATGATGTCTTGCAACAAGAGCGAAATCGAAGAGCCTAATAACAACAATAACAACCAAAACACAGATTATTTAGAGAATGCATCTGTTACCGATTTTTACCCATTAAAAGTAGGCAATTGGTGGGAGTATGAAGTTAGTAAATACGTTCTTTCTGATGGCCCAGAAAATGCAACGCCAGTAGGTACTGAAAGAGTTACCATTGGCGAACAGAAAAATACTCTTGGTCATGAGTTTTATACCCAATTATACAATGGCTATAAAGATCAAATTCCGCAATTAATACGCGAAGCTGATAACCAGCTTTATACAGAAAGCGTAACCTTTTTAAGCCTTTTCTTAGGCAAGCCCATAGAGAGTGGTTCTGTTAAAGCTTATGGAACCTTTAAAACTTCGGTGCGCCGTTATGAAAATACATATGATGTACCTGCGGGAACTTTTGATAAATTAATTTACAGGGATCAACAGTTTAATGCCGACGAAGCCGGAAAACCGAGCTTGCAACTAGCCGATATTTATGCAAAAGGTGTGGGTAGAATTTTTTTCGAAGACATTGACGTAGAAGGCTGCTTGTGCAATGGTGGCACACCAGTAGTTTATGTTTATAAGTTAAAAGATTATCACTTAGAATAAAACTAGTATTCATAACACACAAAAAAGGCTGTTGGAGATTACCAGCGGCCTTTTTTGTTTATAAACTCAAACTAATATTACATGTTGGTTAACATCATTGGCAGAGGCTAAAAGGGCATTTATCTTTGCACAAAATTTTTAAAACTCAAAATGAGTAAAATACATAATTTCAGTGCCGGACCGGCCATTTTGCCACAAGTAGCTATTGATAATTCAATTGAAGCATTAAAAGATTTTGCGGAAACAGGCTTATCTCTAATAACTGTTTCTCACAGAGCAAAAGAGTTTGTTGCAGTAATGGACCAAGCTGTTGCAAATGCCAAAGAGCTTTTTGGAATTGGCGATGATTACGATGTAATTTTTATTCAAGGTGGTGCCAGTACTCAGTTCTGCATGGTTCCTTTTAACCTTTTACCAATAAATGGTAAAGCCGCTTATTTAAATACAGGAACTTGGGCTACCAATGCTATTAAAGAAGCCGAAAAACTGGGCAATGTAGAAGTGGTAGCTTCATCAGAAGAGTCCAATTTTAATTTCATTCCAAAAAATTATTCAATTCCAAACGATGCGGCATATTTCCACATTACTACCAATAATACCATTTATGGTACCGAGCTTCATGAAGATTTAGATGTAAACGTGCCGTTAATTGCCGATATGTCGTCAGACATTTATAGTAGGCCAGTTGATGTTTCGAAATACGATTTAATTTATGCTGGAGCACAAAAAAACATTGGCCCTGCAGGAACAACCATGGTTATTGTAAAGAAAGGTATTTTAGGTAAAACTGGGCGCAACATACCTACCATGTTAAACTACGAAACACATATTAAAAAAGAGTCTATGTTTAACACCCCGCCAGTATTTCCAATTTTTGTGGTAAACGAAACCTTTAAATGGTTAAAAAGCATTGGTGGAGTTGAAGAAATCTACAAACTGAATAAAGCAAAGGCTCAACTTCTTTATAACGAAATAGACAATAACCCTTTGTTTAAAGGCACTGCAGCTGTAGAAGATCGCTCTATTATGAACGTAACATTTGTACTAAAGAACGATTCTTTAGATGCCGATTTTTTAGACTATTGCAAAAACGCAAATATTAGTGGCATAAAAGGGCATAGGAGTGTTGGCGGTTTTAGAGCATCTTTATACAATGCTTTGCCAATAGAAAGTGTGCAAGCCTTGGTTGATGTTATGCAAGCATTCTCTCAAAAATTTGGCTAGAAAAATGGCAAGAATTTTAGCAAATGATGGTATTTCAGAAGCTGGAAAGGCCATAATTGAAAACGCTGGGCACGAAGTTGTTACAGAAAAAATTGAGCAGGCAGACTTACTTTCTCAGCTCAATAATTTTGATGGAATTATAGTGCGTTCAGCAACAACCGTAAGAAAAGACCTTATTGATGCATGCCCTAACCTTAAATTTATTGGAAGAGCAGGTGTAGGTTTAGATAATATAGATGTTGCCTACGCTAAAGAAAAAGGAAAACATGTAGCAAATACACCAGCAGCATCGTCAGAATCTGTTGCCGAATTGGCCATTGCTCACATGTTTGCAGCCTATAGGTTTTTGCATGAAAGCAATAGAGACATGCCGGCAAAAGGCCAAACAGAATTTAATGCACTTAAAAAAGCTTACTCAAAAGGTAAAGAACTTTCTGGCAAAACACTAGGCATAATAGGCGGTGGTAGAATTGGAATAGAAACCATGAAACGCGCCATTGGTTTAGGAATGAAGGTGGTTTACTTCGATCCAAACCTAAATGAAATAAGCTTTTTGCTCGATTTGCATCCAAGCATGACATCAAATAAGGTTGAGATTAAACTAACCGCAGTTTCTCTAGATGAACTCTTGGCAAGCAGCGATATAATTAGCCTTCATGTTCCAAATATTGGCCGCTATATTCTGGCAGAAGAAGAATTTGCCAAAATGAAAGATGGCGTGGTTCTTATTAATTGCGCCCGTGGAGGAACGGTTAAAGAAGAAGCCATGCTAAATGCCTTGAATGCCGGAAAAGTAGCCGCAGTAGGAGTAGATGTTTTTGAGAATGAACCTACAAATAACATTACCTTATTGCAACATTCCAAAGCATCATTAACGCCACATATTGGTGGGTCAACCATAGAAGCACAAGATAGAATAGGCACCCAAATGGCCGATCAAGTGGTTGAGTTCTTTAAATAGATAATCAATTTTTTAGCAAAACCCGGCCCCATTTACATGGCGGTCGGGTTTCATATTTTCTATGAGTAAGTTTAAACCATTTAAGGGAATAAGACCCGCGCCACACCTAATAAACGAAATGCTACATGCACAATTCGATCATGTAATTGAACGCCATGCTAGCCAAATTTCTGACGAAGAAATTATTAATTGGGCTGCTTTAAAAGGTTTTAGTCAAAGTGATATTGACGAAAGTTTAAAGTATTTCTTAAAAATTGGCATTGGCTTTAGAGAACTCTTGGCAAAAGGCTTATTAAGCGAAGACCAACAAGAATGCTATTATTTAATTGGAATAAATTGGTATGGACAATGGGTATATGGTTTAATAGGCGCCATTGGTTTTGAAGAATATTGGACCCAAAAAATAAAAAAGCACGAAGACACTCTAGAAGAAAACGAAGCTGAACTTAAACGCATTACCCAGGCTATAGATTTTAATTTTAATCCAGTAATGCTCACCTACAAAGACGAAAATGCGGTTAATATGGCCATAGAGAAAATTGCATTAAGTCCATTTACCCACCAATTTGTAAGTGCCGATGGGCTAGAGCATTGCTTTTGGGTAGTGAACAGCACCGAAAATATTGAAGAAATAAAGGCAGCTTTTACCAACGTTGAAGAGTATTATATAGCCGATGGACACCATAGAATTGCTAGCGGATCACTGCTTGCTCACGAAAAGTTAAACGAAGGCGGAAATTACACATCCTTTATTTCAATGGTAATTTCAGCATCACAGCTGCAGATGTATGAGTTTAATAGAGTGGTAAAAGATTTAAATGGCTTAACCGATTTAGAATTTTTCGAAAAATTGGAAGGATTCTTTGAAATAAACGAAAAAAGCGAGCCAATTAGACCTAGTATCAAATTTGAATACGGCATGTACTTTAACCAAAAGTGGTACCATTTAAAAGTTAAAGATGCAACCCAAATAGAGCCATATCCTTTAAAGCAACTAGATGTTAGCGTGCTTCGCCATTTTGTGTTAACACCAATTCTAGGAATAATAAATGTGAGAAAAAGCGATAGAATAGCCTTTTTAGATGGAAGTAAAGGAATAGAAATGCTTATAAGAATGGTAGATAGGGGCGAAATGAAGGTAGGATTTACATTATGCCCGCCAAGTGTTGATGAATTAATAAACGTAGCTAATCATCAAGAAGTTATGCCACCTAAAGCTACCTGCATAGAACCAAAGCTAAAAAGTGGCATCATTTCTAGGCTTTTAAGCAATTAATTATATTCACGCTATAATTTTACCAATATGAAAAAGTCTACCATTCTAAATCTTGCCTTTTTTGTGGCTTTAATTCTTTTGCCAGCAGTACTTTTTAACTGTGGAGATAATGATCCAACGCCAGACGATACTCCAGAAAATAAAACCGATTTAACGGTATTTGTTAAAAGCAACACAGGGGTAGACATAAATTCACAAATACCATTTCTGGTACTTGGTAAAGATGGTGACGGAATGCGATGGTTAGATTATAAATCTGATAAACTAGACATTTGGCAAAAGCAAAAACCTATGTTAAAAGAAGCTGCCAAGTATGAAGAGCTTAAGTTAGATACCATATATATGACCAAAGATGTGGAAAGCGGAAGAGGCGCTTTTGTGCTAGATAATTTTGTTGAGCCCGGTACATATACAATGCACGTTGTAGATGGAAGTTTAAATGCACATGTTACCGTTATAAATTACACAAACGATGAAGACAAAACCATGGAAATTAGAACCAAACCACTGGGTAGATTAGAAGTTAGAACACAATCTTCATCAATTGCTGGCTCAACAATAAATGGGGTTGAAGTAGCACTTTGGGGAACTGGCGGAGACACAACTAACCTAGCTTTAAAAGAAAGCAGAGCACAAGTTAGCTTAACGGCTTTTTTTAGTGGAACTACAGAAACAACTACAGTTAAAGGTGTTGAGCAAGATGGCTATTTATATTTCCACCATATTCCAGTTAGAGAATATTTTGCAGTGGGTTATCACCCAACCTGGAGCAAAAACAAAATTCCTGGTGAATATGTTAGTAGCATGAAGAAAAATGCAACTTATTCCATTTTACTCAATTTTGGCAACTAGTATTAGTAAAGTCAAGATTCAATAGTTTTGTAAATAGATTTTAAACCAAATCAAATAATAATGAAGAAATTTATCCTTCCAGCAGTAACTCTACTTGCAGTTTTCGGGATGATTCAGCTATCATCATGCGGAAAAGTAGATTGCAACGAAACACCAGATCATGAAGATTGCCCTAAAGACACTACCCCTAAAGACACCACACCAAAATTTGAAAGTGGTAATTTGGTAATTGTTGTACAGAATTACGACAAAGACAGGCCTGTTAATAACGACAAAGCTCTTGCCGTATTAGGAAAATCTAAAGAAGACATGATTTTCTTTAAATACGCAATGAAAGGCAACCCACAAAGACCAACTCTTGAAAATGCCGCCACTTTAAAAGATGAAAAAAGAGCAGATACATTTTATTCATGGAAAGAC
>JAGQWA010000153.1 GCA_020437725.1 Bacteroidota bacterium
TCCGCCAACCAAAATAAGGTCAGGATTTTCATTCAAAATTGCTTTGCATTTATTCGGAATTTCTTCTAGATTATGCTTGTCAGGATCAATTAATATACTGTAAAGATTCAATCCTTCGTTTTTGGCCTGTATAAGCCGATTTTGAAGTAAATTCTTGTCTAAATTATTGTTTTTCAAGCGCTTAAAACTTTCTTAAAAATTTGTTAATCCTACAGAAATGCGTTTATGAAACGTATAGCCCATTTCCACCTTTTTATCCACAGCCAATTTTTTGAGGTGGAAAATTCGTTCGGTTTCATGTTGGCTTTACACGATACATTCGTTCAGCACATTTCGGCTCATTTAAGAGTCATTCAGGCAAAAATAATGTACTAAGGCATGGTAAAAAAGACAACTACCCGCAAGCAGGGCGGCATGAAGTTTAGTCGCTTCTTTACAGAGGAAGGCAAGTCGCCTTTCGATCTTTATGAATACGAAATTCGCTCGTCAGTAATACGTAACCCAAGTGGTGATGTAGTGTTTGAAATGAACGACGTTGAAGTTCCAAAATCATGGTCGCAAGTGGCCACTGATATTTTGGCTCAGAAGTATTTCAGAAAAACTGGAGTTCCACAACCTGATGGTTCTCTAGGTAGAGAAAATTCAATTAAACAAACCGCACATAGACTAGCTGACTGCTGGATGCAATGGGGGCAACAGTACGGTTATTTTGCAAGCGATAAAGATGCCAAGGTATTTTATGATGAGCTAGCATATATGGTTACAGGCCAATATGCCGCGCCTAACTCTCCACAATGGTTTAACACTGGTTTGTTTAGTTCTTACGGAATTAAAGGTAAACCACAGGGGCACTACTACGTTGACCCTGAAACTGATAAATTAAAGAAATCAACATCGGCTTACGAGCGTCCGCAACCACACGCCTGTTTCATTTTATCTGTTGAAGATGATTTGGTAAACGACGGCGGTATTATGGACTTGTGGGTTCGTGAGGCTAGAATTTTCAAATATGGTTCGGGTGTAGGTACCAACTTCTCAAAAATTAGAGGAGCTAATGAGCCACTTTCAGGTGGTGGTAACTCATCTGGCCTAATGTCGTTCCTTAAAATTGGCGATAGAGCTGCCGGTGCTATTAAATCAGGCGGAACTACCAGACGTGCCGCTAAAATGGTGTGCCTAGATCTTGATCACCCAGAAATTGAGGAATTCATTAACTGGAAAGTTCAAGAAGAGAAGAAAGTAGCTGCACTAATTGCTGCTGGTTATGCTTCAGATTATGAAGGTGAGGCTTATAGAACCGTTTCAGGTCAGAATTCAAACAATTCAGTTCGTATTCCAAACAGCTTCTTCAAAAAATTAGAAGAAGGTGGTAATTGGGAACTTATTGGTCGCTCTAACGGACAGGTAATAAAAGAAGTGCCTGCCGATAAAATTTGGAACGATATTGCTTTTGCTGCTTGGGCTTGTGCTGACCCAGGTGTGCAATATGATACAACCATTAACCAATGGCATACCTGTCCTGCGTCAGGACCAATTAATGCATCAAATCCATGCTCAGAATACATGTTCTTAGACAATACGGCATGTAATCTGGCTTCGTTAAACCTGCTAAGATTTTTCAACGAAGACACGCTTGAGTTTGATGTTAATGCACTTAAACATGCCATTAGAGTTTGGACCACTGTTTTAGAAATTTCTGTGCTAATGGCACAATTCCCTTCTAAAGAAGTAGCTCAACTTTCATACGAATACAGAACCCTAGGTTTAGGTTTTGCCAACATGGGCACAGTGCTTATGATTTCTGGTATTCCTTACGATAGCGAAAAATCAAGAGCCATTTGTGGAGCCGTTACTGCTATTTTAACGGGTACATCATATGCCACCTCAGCCGAAATGGCCGAGCATCTTGGTCCATTTGCCGGATACGAGAAAAACAAGGACCACATGTTGCGTGTAATTCGCAATCATAGATATGCGGCTTACCACGCAAGCGCAGATACTTACGAAGGGTTAGAAATTATACCACAAGGAATTAAGCCTGAAGATTGCCCCGATTACCTGCTAACTGCTGCTTGTAATGCTTGGGACGATGCGCTTAGACTTGGTGAAAAACATGGTTATAGAAACGCCCAAACCACGGTAATTGCACCTACCGGAACCATTGGCTTGGTAATGGATTGCGATACAACAGGAATTGAGCCAGATTTTGCCTTGGTGAAATTCAAGAAATTATCTGGTGGTGGTTACTTTAAAATTGTAAACCAGTCAGTGCCAAAAGCACTTAAAACTTTGGGTTACTCAGCCGCACAAATTCAAGATATTGTTGATTATGCAAAGGGTAAAGCCACCTTGGCCGGTGCTCCAAATATTAACCACGAAACACTTCGAAGTAAAGGCTTTAACGATGCCGATTTAGCAAGAATCGAAAGTCAGCTTCCATCAGCTTTTGAAATAAGCTTTGTATTTAACGCTTGGACTTTTGGCGAAGAAACCATGAAACGCTTAGGCTTTACTGCTGAGCAATACAAAGCACCTAATTTCAACCTATTAAGAAGATTAGGATTTAGCAAAGCCGATTTAGACGCGGCCAACGAGTATGCATGTGGTACCATGACCATTGAAGGTGCTCCGCACCTAAAAGAAGAGCACTACAATGTATTTGATTGTGCAAACAAATGTGGTTCGAAAGGAACAAGATACATTGCGGCATCAGGCCATATTAGAATGATGTCTTCTTCTCAGCCATTTATTTCTGGTGCTATTTCTAAAACCATTAACCTGCCTAACGAAGCAACAGTTGAAGAAATTAAAGATTGCTACCAATTATCATGGGAGCTTGGTTTAAAAGCCAATGCACTTTACAGAGACGGAAGTAAGCTTTCTCAACCACTTTCTAATAAGTCTGATAAAGAAGACGAAGAAGATTTGGTTGATGAAATTGTAGCTGAAAAAGCGGAGAAAAAACTTGAAGAGCTTACCCCTCAAGAAGTGTTAGATGCAGCCATTCGCATCATGAACAAGTCAACCGATACTAAGTTTAAGCGTCAACTATCTAGAATTGTTGAACGCAAGAAACTTCCACAAAAACGAAGAGGTTTTACACAAAAAGCACGCGTAGGCGGCCAAACCATGTTTATTAGAACAGGAGAGTACAACGACGGAACCTTGGGAGAAATCTTTATCGATATTCATAAAGAAGGTGCTTCTTTCCGTTCATTAATGAACTGTTTTGCCATTGCGGTTTCAGTTGGTCTTCAATACGGAGTGCCGTTAGAAGAATACGTAAACAAGTTCAGCTTTACGCGTTTTGAACCATCTGGTATGGTTAACGGGCACGATAATATTAAGAGCTCAACTTCAATTGTTGACTTCATTTTCCGCCTCTTAGGTTTTGAATACTTGGGTCGCGAAGATTTGGTGCAGGTAAAGCCATCTGAGTTGAACTTTGGCGATGAAGAAGATCAAGTATTTGATAGCCCTTCAATAGCTCACGAACCAGAAGCTTCTTATACGCCAACTCCACAACCAGTTGTAAAAGAAGTAAAGGTGGTTTCTACTTCAAAGCCTGAATCAAACGGAAATGGTTCATCGCAATATGAAGTGAGTTCTTACAGCCAAATAGACAGCGCTCTTGGCGAAATGATGGGAGATGCTCCTAGTTGCGATGTTTGTGGCCATATTACCATTAGAAATGGAACTTGCTACAAATGCCTAAACTGTGGAAACAGCCTAGGTTGTAGTTAGGCTAAAAAAGAAAAGCCATTTTACTAATAATGAGTTTAAGCCGCTTTAGAAGCAATTCTAGAGCGGCTTTTTTATTTTTATTTAAACTGTTTTATTTAGACCCATTCCAAATACCAATAAGCTTTTACAAAATTGATTTAGACCAAACATTGCCTTTACCCGAGTGTTAATTTCGCAACTCAATTATTTAACGCTTCTAGTTACATGAGCTGGGTAAAAAATACCTTTAGCAGTTCGATAGGCCGAAAGTTCTCAATGGCCTTATCTGCGTTGTTTCTCCTAATCTTTTTATTACAACACTTCGCCATTAACCTAACATCCGTTATTAGCGAAGACTTGTTTAATAATTTGTCTCATTTTATGGGAACCAATTTCATTATTCAAGGCATAATGCAACCGGTTCTCATTTTTGGGGTGATATTTCACTTTGCCATGGGCTTTGTGCTTGAAATGAAAAACAAAGTGGCACGCGGTCCTGTAAAATATGCTAAACCCAATGTTGCTGCAAATTCTTCATGGATGTCGAGAAACATGATTTACTCAGGTCTCGTTATTCTGGCGTTTTTAGGCCTTCATTTCTATGATTTTTGGATTCATGAAATAACCGTTAAATACATTGATGGTAATATGAGTGGTTTAGACGCTCATGGAAATTTTAGATACTTTGAAGAATTGGTAGCCAAATTCGACGATCCCATTAGAGTGGGCATTTATTG
Organism: Bacteroidota bacterium; assembly: GCA_020437725.1. Taxonomy (GTDB): domain Bacteria; phylum Bacteroidota; class Bacteroidia; order CAILMK01; family JACPUW01; genus JAGQWA01. The sequence continues at coordinate 4,461 of JAGQWA010000153.1, forward strand.
TGTATCATTCATCTTTTTGGCGTTGCACTTAATGCATGGCTTCCAGTCAGCTTTTCAGAGTATTGGCGCTAGGAACCCAAAATACTTGCCTTTAATTCAAGGTTTGGGCAAGGCTTACGCCATCATAATTCCGGTTGGCTTCGTTTTTATAGCCATTTATCATTACATGAGTAACCACTAGAAAAGAGCAACACCATGAGTATATTAGATTCTAAAATTCCTGAAGGTCTATTAAAAGACAAATGGACCAATCATAAGAACAACATAAACCTAGTAAACCCCGCTAATAAACGTCTTATTGATGTTATTGTGGTAGGAACCGGATTGGCTGGTGGTTCAGCAGCAGCAACCTTGGCTGAACTAGGCTACAATGTAAAAGCATTTTGCTATCAAGATTCGCCAAGGCGAGCGCACTCAATTGCAGCTCAAGGTGGTATAAACGCTGCTAAAAACTACCAAGGTGATGGCGACTCAACTTACCGCTTGTTTTACGACACCGTTAAGGGAGGCGATTATCGCTCAAGAGAAGCCAATGTTTATCGTTTGGCTGAAGTTTCTGCAAACATTATTGACCAATGTGTGGCACAAGGAGTTCCCTTTGCACGCGAGTATGGTGGCCTATTAGATAACCGCTCTTTTGGTGGTGTTTTGGTTTCAAGAACCTTTTACGCCAAAGGGCAAACAGGCCAGCAATTGCTATTAGGTTGTTATTCTGCCATGAACCGACAAATTGGTCGTGGTAAGATTAAAATGTATAACCGCCATGAAATGATGGACGTTGTAATTGTTGATGGCAAGGCACGTGGCATTATTGCAAGAAACTTGGTTACTGGCGAAATTGAAAGACATTCAGCGCACGCAGTTGTAGTTGCATCAGGCGGTTATGGAAACGTGTTCTATTTGTCAACCAACGCTATGGGTAGCAATGTTTCAGCAGCTTGGAAGATTCACAAAAAAGGCGCATTCTTCGCTAACCCATGCTACACACAAATACATCCAACTTGTATTCCAGTTTCGGGCGATCATCAGTCTAAACTTACTCTTATGTCAGAGTCGTTGAGAAACGATGGTAGAATTTGGGTACCAAAGAAATTAGAAGATGTAAAAGCCATAAGAGAAGGCAAATTGAAGCCTACTCAAATTAAGGAAGAAGATCGAGATTACTATTTGGAAAGACGCTATCCGGCATTTGGTAACCTAGTGCCTAGAGATGTGGCATCGCGTGCAGCCAAAGAGCGTTGCGATGCGGGATTTGGCGTTAATGCCACTGGCGAAGCGGTTTACCTTGATTTTTCGTCGGCCATTGAGCGATACGGAAAAGAGCAGGCGCATATTAAAGGTTTGGATGAGAACGACATGAACGTGGTTCGTAATCTTGGCAAAGAAGTAGTGAAGGCCAAGTATGGCAACCTTTTCCAGATGTATGAGAAAATTGTTGACGACAATCCATACGAAACACCAATGAAGATTTACCCGGCAGTTCATTACACAATGGGAGGCATTTGGGTTGATTATAATTTGATGACCACAGTTCCTGGTTTGTATGCCATTGGTGAAGCCAACTTCTCAGATCATGGCGCCAACAGACTTGGAGCATCAGCATTAATGCAAGGATTGGCAGATGGATATTTTGTGCTTCCTTACACAATTGGCGATTATTTGAGCAAAGACATTAGAACTGGAGCTATCCCTACCAATTCACCAGAATTTGATGAAGCAGAGAAGAATGTGAAAGAGCAGCTGAACTTCTTCATTAATAATAAAGGAACCAAATCGGTTGACTATTTCCACAAGCGCCTAGGAAAAGTAATGTGGGACAAAGTAGGTATGGCCAGAAATGCCAAAGGCCTACAAGAAGCACTTACTGAAATTAGAGCCATTCGCGAAGAATTCTATAAAGATGTTAGAGTGCCAGGCAGCCAAAACGAATACAACGAAGAATTGGCCAAGGCAGGCAGGGTAGCAGATTTCTTAGAGCTAGGAGAGTTGTTTGCGAAAGATGCTTTAATGAGAGAAGAAAGTTGCGGTGGACATTACCGAGAAGAATCAGTTGAAGAAGATGGTCCTCAAAAAGGCGAAGCAAAACGTGATGATGAAAACTTTGCTTTCGTTGCGGCTTGGGAATACAAAGGCGATCCTAAAGATGCAGTAATGCACAAAGAAGACCTTGTGTTTAACGATATTGAGTTGAAGCAGAGGAGTTATAAATAGGGACTAGTTTAGCGAATAGTGAATAGTAAGTTGAAAAGTTATCAAAAGCCACTAGCCATTAGAAATTAGCCATTAGTTGGAGGAGATTAAGACATATAAAGACCTTGTGGTTTGGCAAAAATCAATACAACTCGTAAAGGAAGTGTATAGGTTAATGCAGCAATTACCAAGCGATGAAAAATTTGCTTTGGCAACACAAATGAAAAGATCTTCAGTTTCTGTTCCATCAAATATCGCCGAAGGTTGGGGTCGCGTTTCAACTAAAGACTATCTCCGTTTTTTAAGAACTGCAAGAGGCTCACTTTATGAATTAGAATCTCAATTGATAGTTTGTAAAGAATTAGGCTTTGTTGCTAATTCTGAGCAAGCAAATAATTTACTAGTTGAAGTGAGTAAAATGCTCGTTTCAATGATCAATAAAATAAAAGCAAGAATAAATGATTGAAATTAAGCCCTATTGGCTAGTCGCTATTGGCTAATGGCTTTATCAATTTTAAACCAATCAATTATGAATCTAACACTAAAAATCTGGAGACAAAAGAACGCTGCCGATAAGGGCAAAATGGTAGATTATCAGATTAGCGATGTTTCGCCAGATATGTCTTTTCTTGAAATGCTAGATGTTTTGAACACGCAATTAATTGAAAAAGGTGATGAGCCTGTGGCTTTTGACCATGATTGCAGAGAAGGCATTTGCGGAACCTGCTCTTTATTTATTAATGGCGAAGCACACGGACCTGATAGATTA
>JAGQWA010000154.1 GCA_020437725.1 Bacteroidota bacterium
GGAATTTTACAAGAGAACATTCCCGTTGGTGCTTTTCTTCTTTCTAAATACAGTGTGGGGTTCGATGCGCTAATGCATTTTTATGCACGAACCGAGACTTACGAAGAATACACCTTGAAAAACGCAGTTGATGGCCATTTTAAAAACTATGGAATAGACTTACCATTTTACGTTTCGAGCAGTCAAGGAAATTTTGATTTTGATATTCCTGAAAGGCATCAAGGAATTACCATAACGCTGCCGGGGTTTTATGGCCCACAGGGACGCAATTTGCATGCTGCCATTAAGTTTCCAGACTTTTTAAACAACCTAAATACGCTGCAATTTGGTGAGTTGAATGTGGTGAATTTTGAAATGGAATGTTCTGGAGTGTTTGCTATGTCGGCCTTACTTGGCCACGAGTGCGCCACAGTTTGTGTGGGTTTGGCCAATAGAATAACGGGTCAATTCATAAAAGACCCAGCAGATAGAATGCAAAAACTTATTGAAGAAACGCTCGAAGTTATTTAGAACTCAATATCGGCGTTTTGCTCAAAGTCATAAAGCGTTAGCTGTCTAAGTCTATAATAATCAATCCAATAACGCCTTAGTGTATTAAGGTAATTGCGTTTTGATTGGTCTTTGTCTTGCTGGGCAATATTTAAATCGGTAATGTCAATTTTGCCAATCATGTAGCGTTTGTAGGCCACTTCAAATCGCTTTTGGCCAATGGTGTCGCTTTTGGCGGCTATATAATACTCCTGCTTTCTAAAGTTGAATTGGTTTACCTGGTTTTTAATCTCTTGTTCAAAGCTCAGTTTCTGCATATCTACTTGCACCTGAGTAAGCTCTTTGTTCGATTCTGCAATTTTCACATCGGCTTTGCCGCGGCCCCAATTTAAAATGGGAACAGAAACCGAAGTGGTAAACTGCTGCTGAGGCAGCGTATTTCCGTAGGCATCTGTTAGTGTTGCTTCGTTTCCAGAAATACCGTATGATGCATTGAGCGAAACATTGGGTCTTGCGCTGCTTTTTGCTCTTGCCAATTCGCGGTCGGCGCCAATCATTCTTTGTTGCATATCGAGCACGTCGCTTCTGTTGTTAAGGGCTTTTTGCACAGCCAAATCAGTTTGTACAGAGAACGTATCAATTTCATTTGGCACCATTAGGAGCAATTTGCCGGTTGATTTTATTCCAATAAAATTCTTGAGTTCTTGCTCGGCATTTTCTAAATCTATGAGTGCTTGGCGGTAATTCTTTTTTGAGTTAAGCAGGTTTAATTCCATTTGCAATAAATCATGCTCGGCAATTTTTCCAAGTTGATATCGGCCTTTTGAAATCTTATAAAGCGTGTCGCTATTGGCAAAATTCAACTTTGCTAATTCAACGTTTATCTGGGCATCGTAATAGTTAAAAAACAGATTTACGGTTGAAATAGCTACGCCTTCCATTTGCTCCAAATACTGTTGTTTGGCCTTTTCGAATTGTAGCGGTTGGGTTTCGTTCTGCCATTTAAAATTGTTGAAACCAAAAAGGTCTTGCTGAAAACCAACTCTGATTGGTGTAGAAAGGTAGCTTACTGGATTATTGGCATTTTGGTTAATCTGTTGAGTTAAACCGGTTGAAAGAAATACACTTCCACCCGTAAGGCCAATATTCTGGTTAACTCTAATATTTCCTAGGGTTGAAACGTAATTACTTGGCACAAAAACCTGTGTTCCATCATCTTGAAGGTTGGTTACAAACGAGCGATTAAACGATGGAATGGTGCCGGTAAATTGCATTGAAGGCAGAAGATTGGCTCGGTATGATTTATAGGTCCATGTGCTGTTCTCGTAAGTGGTTTTGGCACTTTGTGCTTCGGTTGAATTATTCTTAGCAAATTCAATGGCATCTTCAAGCGTTAGCAGCTCTTGAGCACTTGCCGATTGCACCAAGTTGAAACAGGCCATGGCTGCTAAAAATCGTAATAAATTATTCATATCGCAATGAGGTTATTGGGTCTTGCTTGGCGGCTTTGCGGGCAGGCATTAAACCAAAAATGAGCCCAACACTGGCCGAAACGCCAAACGAAAGCAAAACCGAGCTTATTGATACGATGGTTTTAATGTCGGTAATACTCGATATGGTTGATGACAAAACCAACCCAAGAATTACCCCAATTATTCCACCAAAAAGGCTAATAATTACGGCTTCTAAAAGAAACTGCAGAATAATGTCTTTTTCAGTAGCACCTAACGACATTCTAATGCCTATTTCTTTAATTCTTTCGTAAACTGAGGCCAGCATAATATTCATAATGCCAATACCGCCAACAACCAAAGATATACCGGCAATGCAGCCCAAAACAATATTGAAAATGTCGTTGGTTTTTTGCTGTTGCTTAAGCAGAAGTTCGGGCACTTTTACCTCAAAATCAACCACTCTATTATGTCGGCGCTCTAGAATTTTATGAATAATGTCTCTGGCATTTGGAAGCATGCCTGTTTGATGCATTTGTATGGTTAATCTGCTTAATTGATGCGGGTCGGCCTTTTCACTTGAGCTTGACGACGACCACATCATTCCACCCATAAATGTTACGCTTTTAGAAGAAACACTTTCGTCGCCAAAGCGAATTAACATGGTTTGAATGGGTATATAAACATCATTGTTATAGTCTCTAATTCCCAAATTCTGCTTGGCTTCGTCAGTAATGCCAATGCGTTCAATAACCCCAACCACTGTTAGCCAAACATCGCCACATTTTAGTTTTTTACCCACGGCTGATTCTCCACTAAAGAAGTGAATTTCAACCGCACGGCCAATTACGCAAACCGCTGAGCCATTTGCTAAATGGGTTTGGTGAAACTTGGTTCCAGAACGAATGGCAAAATGGTAGGCATCGAAAAAAGAATTATTAATGCCAATGAGATTTACCGACTTGCGAACCGACTTGCGAACTGCGTATTTTTTTCTGGTAATTTCTGGGCTTATTAGTAAAGCATTGGGCAAGGCCGCTTCAATGGCTGTGGCATCTTTTAAGCTTAATCCGGGCGAAAATTTTTTCTCTTCTTCTTGTTCTTCTTCATCGGTTTTCTCTTCGTCTTCGGCTAGTGGAACAATTTCAATATTGTTGGCACCAACTAGTTCTATCTGTTCAAGAATTTCTTCTTGGGCACCTTTACCTATTGCCAGCATGGCAATTACCGCCGCAACCCCGAATATGATGCCGAGTGCCGTTAAAATAGACCTAAATAGGTTGTTTACTACGGCTTCAACCGCTACTTGAAAATTGAGTAAAACGCGTTGCTTATTCATGCGGGTTTACTCTTTGAGCATGGTAATGGGTTTTTCTTCAATACCTTCAGGCAGTGTTAGAAATACTTCTTCGCCTTCTTTAAGCCCTTCGAGAATAATTATTTCAACATCATTTCCTTTGCCTACTTTCACTTCTTTTTTGGTTTTTGAAAGGCCATCTTTTACCACCACGTAAGTAATGCTGTCTTGTGTGTAAACAGCTTCAAGAGGAATTGACACGGCATCTTGCTCAGTAAAAACTGTAATTTCATTAGAAGTGGTCATTCCTGGTCGAAGAATAGAATCAGTTTCAATAAGTTCTATGGTTACTTCAAAGTTTTTGCTACCCGCATCGCCACCAGAACCCACATTGGCCACATAAGTTACTTTGGCTTTGAATTTTAAATCAGGAAAGGCATCAATGCCAACAAGCACCGGCTGGTCAACCTTTATTTTGCTAATATCTACTTCGTTTATGCTGGTGCGGCTTATCATTACTGACATGTCTGGCAGCTCGGCAATAACTGGATTCCAACTACTTATTTGAGAGCCTGCTTTAATTCTATTGCCACCCCAGTCAGTTGAGTAAATGATCATTCCGTCTTGCGGGGCGGTAATAATGAACTCGTTCATAAGCTGGTGCAAGTTATCAAGGTTGTTTTTTTGTATGGCTAATGTGGCTCCAACTTCGCGCACTTTTGCTACTGATTGTCGTTTTTTTAACTGATAAGATTCAAGGCCGTTTTTATATGCTCTCTCAGCTTTTTCGAGATTTATTTGCGCTTGGCGTTGCACGGCAGGTGGTTCAAATTCTGAGTATTTAACTTCAATTTTTCTTTCTTCAACACTAAATTTTAGGTTTTTAATTTCGTCTCTTCTTCCCCTAAGTTCAAGTGCGGTATCAAGTTTGGCTTGTATGTATTGGCTCTCTGTTTTATCAAGCTCATTTAGAAGGTCTTTTTCTGAATTCGAGATCTGACTCTTGTCTAATCTTCCCACAAAATCTCCCTTTTTCACCACAGTTCCTTCAGGTATTAGCTGTTCAACCTTCATTTCATTAATTCTATATTGTCTGGCTTCTCGTGGTCCTCTAATTTGGGTTGATTGTTTGGCCTTTAACTCGCCCGAGCTGGTTACGGTTGAAATAAATTCGCCACGTTTGGCAACGGCAGTAAGTTGAATGTTCTCAGTGCTGGTGCCACGGGTAAAAAACCAAACCAAGGCCACCACAACGAGCAAACCAAGAATAATGAATAGGGGTTTGCGCCTCATTTAAGCAGTTTTGTTCTATTAGGAGTACTTCAAAGAAAACAGAAAGTGCTCATTAAATCTTATTTCAATTCTTGGCTGTAAATGAATTAAGTGTTTATAACATTTTAAGCATCAAGAATTAAGAAATCGGGAAAGAATTTGTACGTTTGATTGTACGCTTGATAGTACAAAAATTAACTAGATGAAAGCCGTTACCATATCAACCTTGAGAAAAAGCATTAAAAAGCATTTTGATTATGTTTCTAAGTCAATGGAAGTAATTCTGGTTCCTAGAGGTAATGGAGACGACGCTGTTGTAATTATGTCACTTGCTGAATATAATTCACTAAAAGAAACCGAACATTTATTGTCGTCAAAGGCTAATAGAAATAGGCTAATGGAATCGAAAGATCAAATGGAAACCGGTGATTTAGTGAATTTTGATGAAAGCCAACTCCACCAAAAATGAATATAGACTTTACCAAAAATGGTTGGGAAGACTTTTGCTATTGGATTGACAACGATTTGGAAACTGCAAACAAAATAAGGGAGCTCCTAAAATCTATTAAGCAAAGTCCTTTTAAAGGTTTGGGTAAACCTGAACCATTAAAACATGGGCTACAAGGTTTTTGGTCTAGAAGGATAACTGCTGAACATAGGCTAGTAAATAAAGTAATTGGAAATAAAGGAGTTGACCAAAAATGTATTGTAATTCAATGTAGATTTCATTACGATGATAGATAATGTGAACTGTAACCAACAATCGAAACCTAACCCAATAAAATTGATGTTTATCCACAATCAAGAAGCAGGCAAGAATCAATAACATAAATTTCTTCAGAATATTAAATAATGAAAGTAACCTTAGTAAATACATCAGATGTTGGTGGGGCGGCAGTTGCTACGTTTAGACTATACCATGCACTAAAAAAAGCAGGGGTTGATGTTAAGGTTCTATTACAGAAAGCCAAGAAACCTGAAACACTGCAGAATAATGATGTTGCCGTTTGGATAAACAACAAAACGCGCAAGTGGAAGTATTTAATTAGGCATTACCAAGAGCGGCAATTGAGCGGTACGGGTAAGTCTTTCAGTAATTTTTCGTCGGGCCAGTTTGGGGTAAATATTGCCAATCATGAGTTTATAACAAGGGCTGATGTGGTGCATTTGCATTGGGTAAACGACAATTTTATAGGCATAAAAAATCTGGCTCAAATTCAAAAACCCATTGTGTGGACTTTCCATGACATGTGGCCTATAAATGGCGGTTTTCATTACATGGAAGATGAGCTGGCCTTGCAAGAATTATCTAAAGAAGATTTGGCCGATTCTCGCAGTCAACTATATGCCAAATGTTACCTTCAAAAAGCTGAAGTGTATTCAGAAATAGAGTGGATGGGAATTACACCAAGTGTTTGGCTAAGCAAATTGGCCAACCAAGCTCCGCTTACCAGTAATTACAATGTAGTTCCAATTCCAAACCCAATTGATATAGAAGTTTATAAGCCGGGAGACAAAGCATCAGCTCGAAAAAGATTCGGTATTAGCCAAGAAGCCAAGGTTATACTCTTCGGTTCTTTCAATGTGCTTTCTGACCAACGCAAAGGTTTTGCTCATTTAAAAAATGCCTTGGATGCCTTGGCTAAAAAGGCGCCAAATTCCAAAATAGAATTAGCGGTAATTGGCCGCAGAAATGACGACATGGTAGAGCAAGTGCCTTTTAAAGTACATTTTCTGGGCTTTCATTCAAGCGATGCTGATTTAGTTGAATGCTACCAAGTAGCCGATGTTTTTGCCTTGCCATCAGAGCAAGACAATTTGCCCAATATGTGTATGGAAGCACTTAGTTGCGGCATTCCGGTTGTTGCCTTTAATATTGGCGGCGTTCCAGACATGGTTGTTCCCAATAAAACAGGTCTTCTTTCAGAATTGGGCCACACAGAGCAAATGGCCAACAACCTTACTCAAATTCTACTAGATGATACTCTTCAAAAAGAAATGGCAGAAGGTGCCAGAGAGCATGTAGTTGATAGTTATTCGGAGAATGCCATATCTCAGCAGTTACTACTCAAATACAGTGAATTATTAAATGGTTGAAAACTACCTAATCAAAGTCACATTGCCTTTTACAATCCTTTCTTGACCAACTGCATCAACCGTTTTTAGCACATACACATACACTCCCGCAGGGCATGGACGACCGTTAAACTCTCCAGTCCACCAATCTTCGTCAACCCATTCGTGCATTAATTCTCCCCAACGGTTATAAATTTTACCTTCTAGTTTTTCAATTCCTGCAAGGTCAAATAGTTGAAGACTAAAGCTGTCGTTTATACCATCATCATTGGGGGTAAACGCACTTGGCCAATATTCAATGTAAATGTTATCAAAAATCACCAAGCTATCGTACCAAGCCGTGTCAACACAATTGTATTTATTTTCAACCTCAAGCCATAATCTAAACTTGCCAATTCTATTTACCAACAGGTCAAAAGAAGGGTTGTTATCGGTAAAGGTTGAATCGAATTGGTTGCCATATAAGGTCCAAGTGGCTTTATTCCAATCTTCGCTTGTGTTGTGCACTCTAGATAGAAGTGGTTGAATCGATTTGTTTCTAGATACATGAAAAGCGGCATCTGGCGATGGTTTAACATCTACAAAAACGGTGTCGGGCTCGCTAAGGCACTCGTCTTTAAGACTTGCTACCACCCAATAGAATTTATCGGTTCTGGCATCAGAATAAATGCTTTGAGATGTGTCACTTGTATTCCATAAGTAAGATATTTTGGCCGAAACTGGTGCATTAACTGCCGTTGCGGTAAGCAAAATTGAATCGCCTTCGCAAAGGCTTACATCAGGCCCAGCGCTTACTATGGTTTTCTCTTGGGTAGTAAACCTAATGGTATC